>JAQYVF010000055.1 GCA_030145625.1 Desulfocapsa sp.
CCACCCTGGAATGACCTGATTAACACCAAAAACTGCAGGCTCTCCCCGTTTATAGGAATCATCGAAAACAGTGCCGTCAACCTTTGTTCCTTTGTAATGGACCTTGACGGTATCTTCAGCCTTGGGTATGGCCCCTGTCCCTTCCTTTACCACCTCATACTGCAGACCACTTTTGGTGACGGTCACTCCTTTTTTCTCTTTATTTTTTGCAAGATACTCATCCCCTGCCTTTTTATTCTGTTCCTGCAGTGCTTTGAGCTGAGATTCCTGTTTTACCTGCATTTTTTGAGAAAATTCACTCTGTACAGCCTGCATTTCCTCCTGGGTGAGCAGAGGAGGATTGCCATGAAACGAATCTTCAAGACCTTGCACGAGAATTTCATATTTCAGATTTTCATCAATTCCTTTGAAATAGGCACCCACATCAAGTCCCAGACTGTAGCTGAGTTTCTCTTCAAAGGTCTTCAGTTCACTCGTGTTCACAGCATCTTTGGCCTGGATCTGTCCAGGCACAACCAGACATGCTAACAGGGCCATCCCTACAATTCGTTTCATCTATTCACTCCTTTAAAATTATAAATATAGGTCGTAATTTCACCCAACTTTGCCTCGGATAACTCTCAACAAACACACCGAGATTCCAAAATAGATAATCATTCTTTTAGATGGTGCAAGTTTGAAAACAACTTTCCGGAACCATACCGTAACAGATCTCGAAATCAGACTAAAACTGAAATCAAAAGGTCTACCGACCCCTTGTTGAAGAACACATTGATGTAAACAAGTGACCGATTATTGCAGTAGCGATTACAGGATCGCGAATAAAACAAAAAATCCATGCGACATTACTGGCTCAACCACAAACGCCCCTGCAATAATACCAAAGACAATAGATCAAAATACCACAACAATGGTAATCCCTTTATTGTGCCGATTCAGATGGGGATGTTCTGCCAATTGAGGGAATCTACTCAAAAGCTGTTTTGTTGTTCCCTGACGACGATTGAACTCTTCCCCTGGAATGAACTCCTTAATCTCGGCTCTGCGAGAGAGATAATCCAGTTTTTTTCGACACTCTTTACGAATAACACCACCTTTGCCACTGGAGCCATAACCGTGGATCAAGGTTAAGATCCGAACCCGCTCCAACCGAGCTGCACTGATCTCTTGTTGTAAGCGCTGCAATGCCTGTTCAACCGTGGGAAGTCCCTGCTCTAGATTAACAGTCTTCCTGACAAACACCTTTGTTGCTGAAATGTCCCCTTCCAATCTCTCCTGTTCGCTTCCGCAATAGCGGCAACGCAAAAGTGCAGGGGAAATTTCATTGCCGCAGATATGGCAAGGGTGCATGGGGATACACTAAAGCTGAAGTTTAGAAACTGCCTCTTTAATCTCAAGAATGGCCTTTTCCAATTTTTTGGATTTAGGACCCTTGATCCTTTTTATCAGATTCTCAAGTGCTGCCTCTACTTCGGAGCCTGCATCCTGAATCTCATTAAAGCGATTCACGGCAACAAGAGCCGCCATTGGCCTGCCTGCCCGCTCAATAACAAAAGATTCCCCAAGAAGGGCCGTTTTATCCAACAAATGGCCAAAATTCTTCCTGGCATACATGGCTGTAATATTCTCTTTCACACTCTCCTCCCAGAACAGTTACGAAGATAGGATGTCGGTGAATTACTCGCCCTACTTTCGTCTTGCGGTTATAACATGCTCCATCTGCCGAAGATGCTGGAGAACATGCTGCAAATGCACCAACCCTGCCACCTCTACGACAACATGAAAATCAGCAGTATCTGTCGGTGTTGTATGCGCAGAGATTTCAACGATGTTGGCATCATCTGCGCTTATGGTCGAACTGATAGCGGCAAAAATTCCCTTCCTGTTTTCAGCACTGATTTGAATCTCCACACGATACCCCGATTCATGAGAACTGGACCACTCCACTTCGATCCAGCGCTGTGAGTCAGTACTTCGAAGGTTTACACACTCAGCCTTATGTACGGAAATCCCACGCCCATTGGTGATAAAACCGATAATATTATCACCGGGAACAGGATTGCAGCAGCGACTGACCTTCACCATCATATCATCAATGCCTTCGATATGAATCCCTAAACCGCTCCCTCTTTTTCCATGACTGGGGGGAGAACCACTTACTAGCCTGAGTGTAGTGTCGGTGGAAGTAATTTCGCCTCTACCTTTTTCCTCGAGAAGTTCAGGAGGCTGCAGGGCTCTAACCAGGTGCTGTATGGTAATAACACCGCTACCCACCTTGGCCAGCATATCATCTAATGAATTACAGTGTAAATCCTTGAGAAGAAGTTTGATGTGACCACTTTTGACCATTTTTTTCAGGGTGGTCTCGTACTGTTTCAACTCCTTGTCACAGATCTCACGGCCAAGATTTAAGGCCTTTTCTCGCTCTTCTTTTCTCAACCAGGATCGAATCCGAGCCCGAGCCCGACTGGTCTTCACCAGGTTGAGCCACCCTCTGCGCGGCCTCTGTTTTTTAGAGGTAACAATCTCTACAATATCACCATTTTGGAGCTGATACTTCAGGGGGACAAGTTTCCCATTGACCTTTGCCCCCACACAATGATCCCCCACTTCCGTATGGATAGCATAGGCAAAATCGATAGGGCAGCTACTGGCAGTAAACTCTTTAACTTCCCCACCGGGAGTGAGGGCATAGATCTCCGGAGTATAGAGCTCACTGTGAACAGACTCCAGAAATTCTCTCGGATCTTCAACCTCCTGGAGATTCTTGACCAGCTTCTTGAGCTCTCTAAACAGCTTGGCATCGCCTACAGTGGCACTCTGTCCCTCTTTGTATGCCCAATGAGCAGCAACACCCTCCTGAGCGATACGATCCATCTGCTCCGTGCGAATCTGAATCTCGATAAAGTGGCCGCGGGGCCCTACAACAGTGGTATGCATGGACTGATAGTTATTGGCTTTGGGAACAGAGATAAAATCCTTAATACGCCCGGGAACCGGTGACCAGTTGGCATGAATAACCCCCAGCGCCTCATAACACTCCTTCACCGTGTTGACAATAATACGAAAGGCTACTTTGTCATACACCTGCTCCAGGGGAATCTTCTGGGCGATCAACTTTTTAAATATTGAATACAAATGCTTGGGCCGACCAATGATACGTGTAGGTCTGACATGACTCTCACCCAGTTTCTGATGAAAGATGGAGATCACTTCTTTCACATAACTCTGCCTCTCCTCCAGAGAAATCTCCAGCCTGCTGACCAAATTAAAATATTCATCAGGGTGAAGAAACTGAAAAGAACGATCCTCCAGCTCACGTTTCAACCAGTCAATTCCAAGCCGTGAAGCAAGGGGGGCATAGAGATCCATGGTCTCTCGAGCTATTTCCCGTTGCCGCTCCGCTTCAACCATATCCAGGAGACACATATCCTGAAGCCGATCAGCCAATTTGATCAGCAAGACCCGTACATCACTGGCAATGGCCAGCAGCATCCTCCGAACATTTTCTGCCTGGTAGGCCAGTTTAGAATTGTGTTGAACATTGGTGATACGGGTGCAGCCATCTACAATGCCGGCAACACTGTCGCCAAACTCCTTCTGCAGATCCTTGAGAGTAACGTCACCTCTCATAATCCCGTGCAGCAATCCGGCCACTACGGTATCCAGGTCCAGATGCATGGAGGCCAGAGTTGAAGCCACCTGTAGAGTATGCTCCAGGTAAGATATCCCGGAAAAATGTTTCTTACCTGCATGTACCCTGACAACCAGTTCCCAGGCCTTATCAATGGGGCTGAGATCGGTACCATGCAGATAGTTCCGAGCCAGGATTTTTAACCCTTCCGGGTTCACCATCTCGGAGAATTCTTTATCCATCGTTGTTATTCACTAATCATTTTTGCAGCAATAAGATCAAGAACTCGTGCAGACACCTGCTCGGGTGTCAATTCTTCCGTGGTCCCATCCCTGCGCTGCCGCAGTTCCACCACTCCATCCTTGGTCAGCCGTTTGCCCACAGTAATACGCAAAGGAATACCGAGAAGATCTGCATCCTTAAATTTTGAACCAGGCCGCTCATCTCTGTCGTCAAGAAGGATTTCCACTCCTTTATTCAACAACTCCTGATACAGGGATTCTGCCGTCGCCGTAATATGTTCGTCACTGATCCCCAGGTTGAGAAGAATAACCTGCATTGGAGCAAGAGGCATGGGGAAAATCATACCGTTGTCATCATGGTTCTGTTCAATGGCTGCCGCCACAATACGACTGACACCGATACCGTAACAACCCATGACCATCGGTTTTTCCTGACCGTCACTGTCCTGGAAAAACGCTTCCATGGCCTGGGAATAGCCAGTACCCAGTTTGAAGATATGTCCGACCTCGATCCCTTCTTTGAGTCCAAGCCCTGCACCACAAATCGGGCAAGGATCATCCCTTGTGATCTGACGAAGATCGGCAACAGCAGAGGGCTCAAAATCCCGCCCCATATTGACATTTTTCAGATGATAATTTTTTTCATTGGCCCCGATGACAAAGTTTTTCATCCCGGCCACCTCCTGATCAACAAGCAGCTTGATCTTTATGTTCACCGGCCCAAGATAGCCCGTGGGCACTCCGGTGGCCTCATACACCTGCTTATCATCAGCCATCTCCACTTCAACGGCACCCAGAAGATTCTTCAGTTTTACCGCCTGGACCTCTCGGTCTCCCCGCACCAGAACCGCAACCGGATTGCCGTCTGCCAGGAAAACTAAGGTCTTCACCAATTCACTGGGTTTGATTTCCATGAAGTCACAGACGGCAGCAACCTTGCGTTTACCAGGGGTTTCCACCTTTTCCAATTCCAACAGAGGGCTCTCATCCGCATCCGAAGCAGCAATTGCAGCCTTCTCGATATTCGATGCATAATCACAGCTGCTGCAGATCACCAGGGTATCTTCTCCGGTATCGGCAAGGACCATGAACTCATGGGAAAAATTGCCGCCTATGGTACCGGTGTCGGCATCCACGGCCCGAAACTCCAGGCCACAACGACTAAAAATGCGTTGATAGGCCTCATACATCCGCTGATAGGCGACTCCTGCCTGCGTATCATCCACATCAAAGGAATAGGCATCCTTCATAATGAACTCACGCCCGCGCATCAGACCGAATCTGGGCCTGATCTCATCTCGAAATTTTGTCTGGATCTGATAGAGGTTTTTCGGCAAATCCCGATAGGATCGAATTTCCCTGCGGGCAAGATCCGTTATCACCTCTTCGTGGGTCGGTCCCAAACAGGATTCACGATCATGACGATCACGAAACCTGAGTAATTCCGGGCCATATTTTTCATAACGCCCTGTTTCCCGCCAGAGATCTGCAGGTTGAACCATGGGCATGAGGAGTTCCTGTGCCCCGGCCCGATTCATCTCTTCGCGGACAATCTGCTCTACTTTACGAACAGCAGCAAGCCCCAGGGGGAGATAACTATATACCCCTGCACTGAGTTTTCTGATAAAACCGGCGCGCAAGAGAAGACGATGACTGACGACCTCTGCCTCTGCAGGGGTCTCCTTAAGTGTGGGAATAAGTGATTGTGAATATCGCATTTTTATTTTGTAGCTATTGGTATAGGAGTGAAATGAATCAAAGCGATTCTTCATTCTCCATCTTTTTTAACTCCGCAAGAAAGGTTTCCAGCAAGTCAACCTCCTTCACCTTTTTGTACAACTCGCCCTTCTTAAAAATAATACCGACGCCTTTCCCGCCGGCTATCCCTATATCCGCCTCCCGGGCCTCACCTGGACCATTGACCACACAGCCCATTACTGCAATCTTTAACGGTTTTTTCATGGTTTGGACATACCGTTCCACCTCTTCGGCAATGGAAAAGAGATCTATCTGAGTCCTGCCACATGTGGGGCATGAAATCAGTTCCGGGCCACGTTCACGGATCTTCAAGGAACGAAGGAGTTCAAAACCGACCCGGATCTCTTCCACAGGATCGCGGGTGAGCGAGATACGAAAGGTATCTCCTATCCCTTGATGGAGGAGAATACCCAGAGCGACACTGGATTTAACAGTTCCTGCAATCAGGCCTCCGGCCTCAGTCACTCCCAAGTGCAGAGGATAATCGGTGAGCTGAGACAGTTGTTGGTAACCGCTGATAGTGGTCAAGGTATCGGACGATTTAATAGAGATTTTCATCTCTTCAAAGCCGTGCTTCTCAAGGAGTCGCACATTTCTCAAGGCACTCTCAATAAGGGCGGTGGGATTCTCCTGGCTGGGATAGCCATGTTCTTTCAAAAGATCCTTTTCAATGGAGCCACTGTTCACCCCTACCCGTATGGGGACCTTATGGGCCTTGGCCGCTGCCACCACCCGGGCCAATTTTTCCGGTCCGCCAAGATTTCCCGGATTAATACGGATCCCCTGTGCCCCATTCTCCATTGCTGCCACTGCCAGACGATGATCAAAATGGATGTCGGAAATAAGAGGAATAAGGATTTGCTCCCGTATCCGGCGAAGGGCAACGGCTGCTTCCATGTCGAGTACTGCAACCCGAATTATCTCACATCCAACATCCTGCAATCGTTCGATTTGAGCTACGGTTTCAGCCACGTCTCTGGTATCGGTATTGGTCATGGATTGAACAGAAATCGGACTCCCTCCGCCCACGGCCACCTTCCCCACATGAATCTTTCGAGTCTCTCTGCGAAGTATCATTGGCCTTTCCTTATCAAACTAAGTTCTGCATCAGATGCCCTGACATAGAGGGGAACTGCCGAGTCAAGATCCATGATTTCTCCCCTTAGCAGCCGTTCACAACACAAAAAACCAATGGAGGCCGCTGAGGGATAGTTCAACGGAAGAGGAGCCATGGCCAGGAGACGTCCCATTCTCTCTTGAAAAAAAGGCCCATATGCCAAAAGTCCGTCACCCACCATCAGGACAGGTTCCTTGATCTCCTCTACCAGCCGCTCCGGGGCAAGGGCCCGAATGCGCCCCTTCCTGCGCTGCACCCCTTGTTCATCCTGACCGTACCAGGCTGTGTAGACCTCTTTTTTCCTGGCATCAAGAAGTGCACAAACAGGTTCCGCTCCGGTACAGCGCAATGCAAGTGCATCAAGAGTGGAAACACCAAGCAAAGGTTTACCAGTGGCCATGGCCAATCCCTTAACCGTGGCCATACTAATACGAAGCCCGGTAAAGGAACCTGGTCCAAGTCCCACTGCCAACCCATCGACATCCGTCAGTGAAACATCACTCTCAAGCAACAGCCAGTCCAAAGCAGAAAGCAGACGCCGCGAATGGGTCACCTTACTGTTCAAAGTGAGGGAGGCCAGCAGTTCCCCTCCTAGGATATCTCCAGCCGTGAGAGCCACAGAGGTACAGGAAGTTGCTGTGTCAACGGCCAGGATAAGTGGGCGCTCGCTGCTCACCAACCAAATATCCTTGCAATGTCATTATAGAAAACAAAAATCATCAATGTTCCCAAAAAGGCTATTCCGACCTGCTGGGCAACGATCTGAATCTTTTCAGTCATGGGTTTTCTGCGAGCAGCCTCGATGGTCAAAAACATCAGGTGGCCGCCATCTAAAACAGGGATGGGAAGGAGATTCAAAATACCGAGATTCACACTGAGAAGTCCCATGAAATAGGCAAAGTTAACCCAACCGGCCTGCATCTGTTTCCCGGCAATCTGGGCAATGAGTATAGGACCGCCAAGCTCTTTGACCGGGACAACCTGCTGGGCAAGCTTGATAAATCCCATAACCGTAAGTGAAATATACATCCAGGTCTGAGAACAGGCCGCAAGAAAGGCCCCAGTCAGTCCGGTTGGAGTGTAGAAGAGCTCTTCAGCCTTCACGATTCCTATCATATATCTCTCTTCTACCTCCTCCCCAAAAACATTCTTCACCATGTCCACGCTGGGAGTTACCACAAGCTGCAGCTCTTCGTCTGCGCGCAGTACCTGAAGACTCAGCTCCTCCCCATTGGAATCCTTGACCATGTTGAGGACATCCATCCACTGCAGAGTAGGCTGACCATTGATGGAAAGGATGGTATCATCCACCTGCATACCTGCAGCAGCTGCCGGGGAATCGGCATTGACCTGCCCAACGCGGGTAGTATCACGACTATCCGGCAACCCAACAAAGAAAAAAATCAGGAAAAAGAGAAATACGCTAAAGAGCAGATTAAAAAGAGGACCGGCAAAAACAATAACAAAACGCTGCCACACCGATTTATGGGCAAAGGAGGCGGCCTTCTCTTCAGCCGCACCCTCCTGCTCGTCCGGATTTTCCCCAAACATTTTCACATAACCGCCCAAGGGAAAAGCACTGATCACATACTCGGTCTCTCCTACTGTTTTTCCAAACAATTTGGGACCAAAACCTAGGGAAAACTTCAACACTCTTACCTTGAAGAGCTTGGCAAAGAGAAAATGCCCCAACTCATGAACAAAGATAAGAATACCGAGCACAACAATAAAGGAAACAAGGGTGTTCATTCAGACCTCGTTAATTTAACACAGGTTATATACTGCATATCTGATATCCATTGGATATTTAGGTTCATCAAACTTCTGCCGGTTTGAGTTTGAAATTTTTTTGAATAAATTATGCCACGTCTACAGAATTATACATTTATTCAAATTGAGTAGTGTAAACTGAAACACTACTCCGCATCAGTTGAGCTTGTCTGCATTGACGAGCGCAATAGCCTCTTGCCGTGCCAGACGATCTGCCAAAAGAATCTCATCAATACTGTCTTCACTGCCCTTATGCACTTTTTTCATTACGTTGGCAACTGTTGCAGCAATGTCAAGAAAGGATATTTTCCCTTCCAAAAAGGCAGCCACAGCAATCTCATTGGCACCATTAAGAACCGCTGGCAGCACTCCTCCCGTATCGATGGCATCAAAGGCAAGAGACAGTGCCGGAAAACGTTCATAATCAGGTTCATGAAACTCGAGATTGGCACATTGAGATAAATGAAGAGACTCAAGACGCAGAGGTAGCCGCCTGGGATAAGAAAGGGCATAAGCAATGGGAATACGCATATCCGGGATACCGAGCTGGGCCACCACTGATCCATCCTGAAATTCTACAAGGGAGTGAACAATGGATTGTGGATGCACAACAACCTCGATGGAATCAACGCTAACATCAAAGAGCCATTTGGCCTCAATAACCTCCAGACCCTTATTCATCAACGTAGCAGAATCGATGGAAATTTTCTGGCCCATATCCCAGTTGGGATGTGCCAGGGCCTGGGCAGGAGTAACACTCTGCAACTCCTGCGGGCTTTTTTGCCTGAACGGACCACCGGAAGCAGTGAGAATAATCTTAGCCACGTCTTCACGATGGCCTGCCTCCAGGGCTTGAAAAATAGCACTGTGCTCAGAATCTACGGGCAGAAGATTGATTCCTTTGCGCTGACAACTGGCCATAACCAGTTTACCGGCCATAACCAGTGTTTCCTTGTTGGCCAGACCGATATCCTTTCCTGCCTCTATGGCGGCAAGTGTCGGCAGGAGACCCGCCGCACCAACAATGGCAGAGATAGTCATATTGGCAGAGTCCAGGGCTGCAACCTCTTCTGTGCCGCTGGTACCGTAAACCACTCGGTCACGATACTGGATAGGAAGCTCACGACGTAGTTGCTCTGCACCTTCTTCATCAGCAACTGAAATCAGTTCAGGCTCAAACTCAACGACCTGTTCCTGCAGCTTCTTTATGTTTTTTCCGGCAGCAAGGCCGGAAATAGTATAGCAGTCAGGAAAACTGCGAACAACGTCCAGCACATTACAGCCGATGGAACCTGTTGAGCCCAGGAGCGAAAGCGTTTTCATACGGTCCTCAATACAAGTAAAAGATAATACAGAACCGGAGCTGCAAAAAGGATAGAATCGGCTCGATCCAAAATACCGCCATGGCCACCGAGAAGAACTCCTGAATCCTTTGTTCCGGTCGCTCTTTTGATCACGGATTCAGTAAGATCTCCACAAATCCCAACGATACCAAGAAAAACTGCAACTGGAAGCAGAAAACTCCACGACACAGTATCAAAGAGAAATAAGGCCAGAACGACTGACACGAATACTCCGGACAGCAGCCCACCAACCGCACCCTCAATGGTCTTTTTAGGACTGATCAAAGAGCTGAGTTTATGTTTACCAAAAGCTCGCCCAACGTAATAGGCCCCGGAATCAGATCCGGCTGTAATCCCGGTCAGAATGAGCAACCAGGAGTTTCCTTCCGGAAGCCCTCTGAGCAGAAAAAGATGCCCACCCAAAAAGCCGACATAAAGTAAACCAAGGCTTGCCCGACTAAAGAAGCCATAGGCATCAAAGCCCTCAGCATATCTGGAAAGAGTCAAAAAGGCGAGCAGGAGAAAGGCAAGACATAGCCCGCCATTAATGCCAAATTGTGGGATAAAAAAGAGGATGAGAAGAGGAAGGAGGCAAAGCAAAGGAAAATAAAGGGAAAACGGAAACGATTCATCACTAAAAGCCATTCTGCCATATTCATAGGCCCCGATAGCGAGCATGGGAACCAGAACAAGTGCAAAAATCGCCACTGACCCTTTCAAGAGAATGAGCAGCCAGCAAGCGGCTAAAACAAGACCTGGAATAACCCGGTTCATGACTCAACCACTTCCCAGTTGAGCACTGGTTCGCCCAAAACGCCGTTCTCGTCCTTGAAATTCCGCAATGGCCCTAAAAAATGCCTCTCGGCGAAATTCAGGCCACATTGTATCGGTAAAATAGATCTCGGCATAGGAGGCCTGCCACAGGAGAAAGTTCGACAATCTGGCTTCACCACCGGTGCGAATCAGAAGATCTGGTTCAGGCAGGCCGGAGGTATACAGATGATTGGTGATGAGTTTTTCGTCTATTTCATCAAGGGAGATGCGCTTGGCAAGCACGTCAGATGCAATTTTCCGTACCGCCTGAACTATCTCTGAGCGTCCGCCGTAGCTCAAAGCAAGATTAAGAATAAGTCCGTCATTTCCTGCAGTTTCCGCTATTGTCTTTTCCAGTACTTCCCGTACATCCTGGGGAAGTTTTTGGATGTCACCGATAGAAACGAGACGAACACTATTTTTCAACATTTTTGAGAGTTCTGAGAGTAGGTACCCTTTGAGAAGGCTCATGAGCCCACTCACCTCAGTACTGGGACGCTTCCAGTTTTCCGACGAAAAGGCATACAGGGTCAGGACCTTGACTCCTAATTCACTGGCATACTCTACTATCTCCTGAACTGACTCTACACCCACCTTGTGACCATAGAGACGAGGTCTGTGTTTTTGCTGCGCCCAGCGTCCATTTCCATCCATAATAATAGCTACATGGGTGGGTATCGGGGCAGAATCTATCAACTTTTGGTCTAGCATAGTAACAGTGGAGGAATTGTGCCCGATTTCTCAAAAGAGAGTATGACAGGGTCGTCTTAGACTTCCATCATTTCCTTTTCCTTATGTGCGGTGATCTCATCAATGTGCTTAACGTAGCTATCAGTCTCCTTCTGTGCTTCGTCCTGCATCTTGAAAAGATCATCTTCGGAAATTTCCTTGTCCTTCTTCTGTGCCTTGAGATGATCGATGGCATCCCGTCGACTATTGCGGATTGTCACTTTGAACTCCTCAGCGACTTTTCTTACCTGCTTAACCAGCTCTTTACGACGCTCTTCTGTAAGCTGAGGGATGGTCAGCCGAATCACCTTTCCATCATTAGCAGGAGTCAGGCCAAGGTTGGATTTCATAATCGCCTTTTCAATGGCCGGAACCATTTGTGGATCCCAGGGTTGAATAGCGATCATCCGGCTCTCAGGGATTGTCATGGTGGCCACTTGATTCATAGGCATAGGACTGCCGTAGGCATCAACAGATATTCCGTCAAGAAGTGATATAGAAGCTCGTCCTGTTCGTACCTTTGATAATTCGTTTTTAAAAGAGTCGACGCTTTTTTCCATCTTGTCGGCCATTTCTAATATCACTTCACTCATAACTCTTCTCCTATACAATTGACACAATCAAGAGCAATTACCAAGATTCATAATCATTATTTCAACTGGTGATGATACTCCCCACAGATTCTCCACAGACTGCTCGCCGAATGTTTCCAGGCGTTGTCATATTCAAGATCATAATCGGCTTACCGTCTTCCTTAGCAATGGCAATTCCTGCAGCATCCATAACCCGTAAGCCCTTGGTTAGAACTTCATGATAACTTAAAGTATCATACTTTACTGCATCCGCATGTTCCATAGGATCTTTATCATATACACCATCCACTTTTGTCGCCTTAATGATGATATCGGCGTCAATTTCAAGAGCCCTGAGTACTCCGGCAGAGTCGGTGGTAAAGTAAGGATTACCAGTACCGGCAGCAAAAATAACTACCCTGCCTTTCTCAAGGTGCCGGGTGGCTCGACGACGAATATACGGTTCACAAACCAAGCGCATGGGAATGGCAGACAATACACGTGTAGCGACTCCAGTCCGCTCAAGAGCGTCCTGAAGGGCCAGAGAATTAATCACTGTTGCCAGCATTCCCATATTGTCGGCAGTGGTACGATCCATGCCCTGGCTGGCCCCCTTCACACCGCGAAAAATATTACCGGCACCGATAACAACACCAACCTCTACTCCAAGGGATGTTATTATCTTAATCTCCTCTGAAATATCGGCCAGGACACCGGTGTTGATGCCATAATTGTCATCACCCATAAGGGCTTCACCACTTAATTTCAGTAGTATCCGCTTATATTTCAATTCCATGAACGATCCTTTTCAGAGAGAAAACAAGAGGGCTGCACATCGAAAATGTTTATTACGTTGTCAATGTGCAGCAAGAAGAATCAAACACCTACCTGGAAACGAGAAAAATGCTTAACGGAAATACTTTCTCCCATCTTTCCAATCAAATCAGTAATAAGTTCCTGGATGGTAAAATCAGGGTTTTTGACAAATTTCTGCTCAAGCAGACAAATCTCTGCGAGAAACTTATCCATTTTTCCAACAACCATCTTCTCGACAATATTTTCAGGTTTCCCAGAATCTAATGCCTGCTGCACATAGATATCTTTTTCCCTGGCCACAATCTCCTCGGGTACTTCTTCCCTGGTGATTGCCACAGGATTTGAGGCAGCTATGTGCAATGCAAGGTCACGGGCAAATTCCTTAAACCCATCGGTCTTGGCAACAAAATCGCTTTCACAGGAAAGCTCAACCATTGCAGCAATCTTTCCACCTGCATGGATATAACACTCAATGGTTCCTTCACTGGTTGCCCTGCCTGCTCTTTTCGCAGCAACGGCAAGACCTTTCTGGCGCAGAAAATCTACAGCCTTTTCCATGTCTCCATCGGTTTCACTCAGTGCTTTTTTACAATCCATCATCCCGGCGGCCGTCTTATCACGAAGATCTTTGACCATCTGACTCGTAATTTTCACAATATTTCTCCTAAGCTCTATGTAATCTCTCTGCGCTCCCAGGTATTACCGGCCTGAGCGATAACAGCAATGAACGAGAGAATCAGATATGACAAAGGGGCTTATGCAGCCCCTGATTTAACTCATTACTCAGTTCCTCCCTCTCATAGGGCAGGACCAAATATTTTTATTCTTTTGCGGCCGCAGCAGCATCAACTGGTTCAGCAGCATCAACTGGTTCAGCAACATCAACTGGTTCAGCTGACTCAGCAGCTACAGCCTGATCGGCACCGGCATCACCCATAGCGGCAAGCATTGCCTCATCGGATGCATCCTCACCGTCTCGCTGAGCCTGTCCGGCAAGAACAGCTTCAGCAACCTGACTAGTAACAAGACGAATGGAACGAAGGGCATCATCGTTACCAGGAATGAGGTATTCAATTCCGTCTGGATCGCAGTTTGTATCTGCAAGAACCACAAGAGGAATATTAAGCTTACGTGCCTCAGCAATCCCAATGGTCTCTTTTTTAGGATCAACGACAAAGATTACCGAAGGAAGATTACGCATATTCTTGATACCACCAACATTTCTCTCAAGTTTTATACGCTCTTTCTCCATAAGAAGAATCTCTTTTTTAGGAAAACGATTAATTGAGCCGTCTTCCTGCATGGATTCGATGGATTTAAGACGTTCGATAGATTTTTTGATGGTCTGGAAATTGGTCATCATTCCACCTAGCCAACGATGGTCGACATAATGCATCCCACAACGTTTTGCCTCGTCTTTAATAATAGATTGTGCCTGACGCTTGGTGCCAACGAAGAGCATACTTCCACCTTTTGCCACTTCACTTGAGACAAAATCACAAGCAGCATCAAACATGCGTTTGCTCTTATCAAGATTGATGATGTAAATACCATTACGCGGCCCATAAATATAAGGTTTCATTTTCGGATTCCAGCGACGAGTCTGGTGGCCGAAATGAAGACCGGCTTGAAGCATTTCTTTTACACTTGCATTTGACATAATATTTTCCTCTTCCGGTTAAACCTCCATCCCTCCTTCATCATTCTCGTCTTTTGACAAAACGATAATAACACCGGAATGCGGGGGATGTGTGTATTTTGTTCTACTCTGCCCAATGCAGAGGAAAACGACTACTTCTTAAGAAATTCTTAAAAATTTCTTAAAAGATATTAATTTACCATGACACGAAATTTCTTGCAACTTTTCACGGTGCCGAAATATCAAATAGACCCTTTTTTAGTAAGAGGCTATGCAAAAAGGAAATTCTAGGAGAGAACAAAAAGATAAAAAAAGAGAGCCCTTAAATCAACTTCACGAGATCCCTTTAACAAAAAGGATTGTCAGTAATTTGGAGTGCACAACGACGAACAGAAATTCACTAAAGAAGAATAAGTAAAAAATTATTCAACAGTATTCTATCTGACAATCAATGAGGATGACGCTCCTAAAAAATATTTAAGCCATTCATAGGCAAACTTCAAAAGTTCCACATCTGATTCTTTGATTCGACGCTTATGATCACGACTGAGCTTAAATTTGTCAAGCAGAGAATGCTTAGCTACCATGAGACGAAAATTATCAATGTCATAACATGCAGTAAAAGCCATCTGCTGCTTGGGGCCTCCACTTCCTTCACCAGCCCATGGGTTTCTGGAAAAAAGAGTATCAACCTGTGCCCAAAGCTCATCCATAAGATTATAATCGTCAAGCCTCTGATCCCTGATCCATTTTTTGACGGTAAACATTTTCTCTTCCTTATGGCCAAGGCAATAAGAGTGGTCAGTCATGAAATAATAATCAGTGGCACCACGTTTTCCAGGGGACCGATCTACTGCACGTTCGAGGGGATAGGTCCTGCAGGCAGAAGGCCGATCAGGATAAACACCACATCCATCTTCCTGCAAAAAAGGACAGGACTTATTCTCGTCATCACCAAGGCGAAGCATAACTGAAGGGAAATAAGAATGGGTTGCACCTTTCACTAAACGACTATACTGCTCCATAAACTGTTGTGAGGTGATCTGCAAGCTTTCCTTGAGACGAAGCACATC
Organism: Desulfocapsa sp.; assembly: GCA_030145625.1. Classification (GTDB taxonomy): domain Bacteria; phylum Desulfobacterota; class Desulfobulbia; order Desulfobulbales; family Desulfocapsaceae; genus Desulfocapsa. The sequence continues at coordinate 15,507 of JAQYVF010000055.1, forward strand.
ATAAGGATACAAAAACATATCAACGTTCCTGCAACAAGTCATATAACAGGCAACACCAGAATGACAGTGAAAGGGAAATTTCTCTTTTCCAAGTGGTACCATTCCTGAAGGAAAGTCTTTTTTTGTTTTCATAAAAGTATGATCAGTTGAAATCAAAGTATTAGCATAGCAATTTGGCAATCTGAAAAATTGTCCAGATTATCGTCAAATTACATTACCTTCAAAGATAAACTCTGAGGCTACAAACACCAACAGAACATGTAACTATAGAATAAAAAAAATAAAAAAAATAAAAAAAAAGCTGATATGAAAATATTTCATATCAGCTTGGTAATTCAGGATGAAGAAGAGAGTTAACTATCACTCTCTTCCACTAAATCCTCACTATAACTAACCAACTCAAGAATGGCCATAGGTGCACAATCACCACGACGGGTACCTGTCTGAATAATTCTGGTATATCCGCCATTTCTTTCGGCAAATTGTTCTTGAATTTCACCAAAAAGCTTGGAAACGACATCACGACTTCTGATAAAACTCAGTGCCTGACGCTTGGCGTGGAGATCACCTCGTTTGGCCAGAGTTATCATTTTGTCAGCAACCTTTCGAACCTCTTTTGCCTTTGGGGTTGTTGTGACGATACGCTCATGCTCAAACAGTGATGTCACCATATTTCGTACCATGGCCTCTCTGTGTGAAGTGGTACGACCAAGTCTTCTACCGGTTTTTTTGTGTCTCATTATTCTATCCTCAACTCAACTTTTTTCGATGAAATAAGTTGAAATGTTGTTAGCAACGTTCTCTTTACAGTTCCTTGTCTTCGTCGGTATCTAGCACTTCAGGTGGAACCCAGTTCTCAAACTTCATTCCGAGTGTCAGATCCATGTCGGCAAGAAGCGTTTTGATTTCATTCAATGACTTACGACCAAAATTTTTGGTCTTTAACATCTCCTGATCTGTTTTCTGTGCCAGTTCACCAATAAAATTGATATCAGCATTCTTCAGACAATTCGCAGAGCGAACAGAGAGTTCAAGGTCTTCTACTGGTTTATCGAGGAAAGGATTCAACGGATCCTCGTTTCCAGTAGCCTCATCGACTGTTTCAGGCTCGGCCGATTCCTCATCAAAATTGATAAATATGGTGAGTTGGGATTTGAGTATCTTTGCAGCAAAAGCTAATGCATTTTCTGCTTTAACACTCCCATCAGTTTCTATTTCAATAGTAAGCTTATCATAATCTGTCTGCTGCCCAACACGGGCCTGAGAAACACTATATTCAATTTGACGAATCGGAGTAAATATAGCATCAATGGGAATTTGACCAATTGACAGATTTTCCTTTGACTGCTTTTCTGCAGGCTGATATCCCTTGCCCCACTCTACAGTAAGCTCGGCATGAAATTCTGTGTCACCGGTAAGAGTACAAATCAGCTGTTCACCATTCATTACCTCAACAGCTAGATTTCCGCTAATATCAGATGCCGTAACTTCACCGGGACCCTTTTTTTCTATAATAACTGTTTCAGACTTGTCGGAATTGAGTTTCAATCGAACCTGTTTAAGATTCAATATGATTTCACTGACATCTTCCTTCACATCCTGCATGGCGGTAAATTCATGCAAGGCACCTTCAATTTTGACTGTGGTGATAGCTGCTCCCTGAATAGAGGAAAGCAGAATTCTTCTTAATGAGTTACCGATGGTGGCAGCGAACCCTCTCTCAAGTGGTTGACAAACGAATTTACCAAAAGTATTGGTGTGCTTCGTCTTATCAACCTCAAGTTTTCCGGGTTGTATAAGCTCGTGCCAGTTTCGATAAATAGGGAGATTCTCTTCAGCAATTTGAGTCATGAGTTTCCTACTTTCTAAAGTTGCAATACGTATACCACGGCAATAGTGCTTAACTCACAGACTATTTGGAGTACAACTCAACAATCAGCTGTTCCTGAATAGGCATGGTAATTTCTTCACGAACCGGCAGAGTTTTTACCGTAGCGCTAAATGCATCCTTATTAAGCTCAAGCCAACTTGGAACTCCACGCCTGTCGATAGCCTCAAGACTTTCAACAATATGGCTGTTCGTGCGGCTTTTTTCCCTAATAGTAATAACATCGTTAACAGAGACAATAAAAGAAGGAATATTAACCTTTTTGTCGTTAACAAAAATGTGATTGTGACGAACGAGCTGTCTGGCGTGATTTCTAGATGATGCAAAGCCAAGACGAAAAACCGTATTATCTAGTCGGCGTTCAAGCAAAACAAGTAGGTTTTCACCAGTTACACCTTTTTGCAGATCAGCTTTATGAAAATATCTACGGAATTGTCCTTCAAGCATTCCATACATACTTTTTACTTTTTGCTTTTCACGCAGCTGGATTGCATAATCAGACACCTTCTTAAAACGTGACTGACCATGTTGGCCCGGACCGAACGCCCTTCTTTCAAATGAACACTTGTCTGAGTAACACCGATCTCCCTTGAGATACAGTTTCAGGTTTTCTCGTCTGCAACGACGGCAGGCAGCACCTATATTTCTAGCCACTTCGTTCTCCGATTATTAAAATGTAAAGATATAAAGTATCAAACAGGACAGATTATACCCGCCGACGTTTCGGCGGTTTACATCCGTTGTGAGGAATAGGTGTCACATCGACAATCTTGGTTACATCTAGTGCCGTGGTAATCAGGGCTCTCAATGCAGCCTCACGACCTGGTCCAGGTCCTTTAACGCGGACCTCGACTTTTCGCAGACCTTGATCTGTTGCTTTCTGGACAGCTTCGGTAGTGGCATTCTGTGCGGCAAAGGGAGTACTCTTACGAGACCCCTTAAAGCCTAATACCCCAGCAGAACACCAGGAAATTACATTCCCCTGCTTATCTGAAATCGTTACAATTGTATTATTAAAAGTCGAATAGATATAAATTATCCCTTCTGGGATATTCTTTTTGACTCTTTTCTTTGTGCGCACACCGGCACGTTTTGCTCCAGCCATTCTTTACACCTGTTTAGAAAATTATTTGCGGCGGGCAGCTCCGCGACGGGGCCCTTTTTTGGTCCTAGCGTTGGTTTTGGTCTTCTGACCTCGACAGGGCAACCCCAAGCGATGCCTACGACCACGATAGCAGCCTAAATCCGTAAGCCGTTTGATATCCATCGATACTTCACGTCGCCTATCGCCCTCAACAACATAATCAGATTCAATGATTTTTCTGATACGATTAACATCGTCACCATCAAGATCATCGCTGTTCATTGTATGAGGCAAATCAACCGTGTCAAGGATTCGCCTTGCAGAGGTGAGTCCAATTCCATGGATATAGGTTAACGCGCGATCCATGTGTTTATTTTTAGGAAGATCTACTCCTGCTATACGTGCCAAATTCTTACTCCTTAAAAAAAAGACAGTGAGATATACTAATACCTGTCGTCAAAAATGACTAGTTATCCTTGTCGCTGCTTATGCTTCTTCACTTTGCAGCTGACCCGAACGACACCTTTACGTTTATACACTTTACAATCGCTACACATTTTTTTGACAGATGACCTGACTTTCATTTATAAACTCTCTTATTTTTTCTTTTTACTGTTTTTTGCTCGAAAGGTGACTCTGCCCCTGGTTAAATCATACGGGGACAATTCAATGGTTACTCGGTCGCCAGGTAAAATTTTGATGAAATGCATTCGCATTTTTCCTGAGATGTGGGCGAGCACCTTGTGCCCATTATCCAGCTCCACACGAAACATAGCATTGGGGAGCGGTTCAACAATTGTTCCTTCAACTTCAATGGCCTCTTCTTTTGCCATAATAACTCCTAGGTCGCAGACTGTCAGATCGAAAAAGAGATCATAGTAATATAAGTACAGGAAAAAGAGAAGTACTATTTCACTAATGTCTCAAAAAATTATCTCGTGAACTTAGAATTAAAGGACCTTCTGCAGTTACAGCCACTGAATGCTCAAAATGAGCCGATGGTTTTTTATCAGCGGTTATAACTGTCCAGCCATCCCGAAGAACCTTCACTTTATGGGTTCCGATATTCACCATGGGCTCTATGGCAATGACCATTCCTTCGATCAATCTTGGGGATTGGCCCCCCTGAACATAATTGGGTATCTCAGGGCCTTCATGTAACGAACTACCGATCCCGTGACCTACAAACTGTCGGACTACGGAATATCCACTTGTCTCCACATGATTCTGAACTGCTTCAGATATATCTGAAATTCTATTGCCAACAACAACCTGCTGGATAGCAAGATCAAGAGATTTTTTCGTTACACTGAGCAAATCATGCTTTGCTTTACTGATGGTTCCCACAGGTATAGTCACTGCTGAATCACCATAAAATCCTTTATAATAGACACCGAAATCTACTGAAAGGATATCACCTTTCTTCAGTTTTCTTTTCCTTGTTGGTATCCCATGCACAACCTCTTCATTTAATGACACACAGAGGCTTGCAGGGAAACCATGATATCCCTTAAAAGCTGGAGTTGAATTTCTCTTTCTACAGAGATCTTCAGCCATCCTGTCTAGCTCAAAGGTAGTGATTCCAGGCTCAACGATATCGAGGAGCATACTAATGGTTTCAGCAACTATCTGATTGGCATCCTGCATGAGTTTTATCTCATCGGGAGTCTTAATCAGAATGGGTTTACTTGCCTGCTTTCCGTCAGCACCACTCACATTTAATTCCGTCCGCGTATCTTGCCTTGTTTCATAAAACCTTCATAGTTACGCATGACCATATGGGATTCCACCTGAGAGATGGTATCTATGGCAACTCCGACTATGATCAGCAAGGCAGTTCCACCAAAATAGAATGGAAGATTGAACTTGGCTATCAGTATAGTCGGTAATACGCAGACGACACTGAGATATGTGGCACCAACAACTGTCAAACGAGTTAAAACCTTATCAATAAATTCTGCGGTTTTCTTACCAGGTCTGATTCCTGGGACAAACCCACCGTTCTTCTTGAGGTTTTCTGCTACATCGTCAGGTTTAAAGGTAACAGCTGTATAGAAAAAACAGAAGAATACAATCATGGCAACATACAGGATATAGTAAGAGACTGTACCGGGAGCCATTGCCCCGGAAATTTTCTGGACCCAATCAACCTGTACAAAACCACCGATAGTTGCAGGAAACATCATGAGCGATGAGGCAAAGATGGGTGGAATGACTCCTGCGATATTGATCTTCAATGGCAGATGGGAACTCTGGCCACCATATACCTTTCGACCCACTACCCTTTTTGCATACTGTATCGGGATTCGTCGTTGAGAGGTCTCAAAGAAAACAATGACTCCAACAACGGCGACCATGAAAGCCAAAATGATCGGGATGAAAAAAAGAGTTATTTCCCCGGCCTTAATCAGTTGGATAGAATTGACAATAGCAGCCGGCCCGCGAGCAACAATACCGGCAAAGATGATTAAAGAAATTCCATTACCAATCCCTCTTTCCGTCATCTGCTCACCTAGCCACATGATAAAAGCCGTTCCAGCGGTTAGGGTCAGCATGGTCATTAGAATAAACGGCGTCCCGGGATTGATAACAATCATCTCTCCACCAGGTCCGGTCATACTTTGAAGTCCGCTGGCAATAAAGGTACCCTGGATGATACTCAATCCTACAGTACCATAACGAGTATACTGGGTTATTTTTCTCCTGCCCGCCTCGCCCTCTTTTTTCAGCGTTTCCAGTTGTGGAATAACAACGGTTAATAACTGAATAATAATAGAAGCGGATATATAAGGCATAATCCCAAGGGCAAAGATGGAAAAATTTTCCAACGCTCCACCTGAGAACATATTGAACATTCCAAAAAGAGTACCTGCATTTTTAGCAAAGAACGCTGAAAGCGCCTCACCATTGATACCCGGAGTTGGAATTTGTACACCAATCCTGTATACGGCCAGCATGGCCAGGGTAAATAGTATCCGCTTACGTAGTTCAGGTATATTGGCAGCGCTCTGCAGTCCACTCATGTTATTTTCCGTCCAGAAACTTATAGATACCTGCTAAGGGGGTGCTGTTCAAAGGACAATTACTCTGTCGGATCTACTACCTTTCCACCGGCAGCTTCGATCTTTGTTCTAGCACTAGCACTGATCTTCTCAACACTAACAGTGATTGCTTTATTCAGCTCTCCATTGGCGAGGATCTTTACAGGACGGCCTTTACGTGCCAGGCCCTTCTCTATAAGAACATCGCTGGTCACCTCAGTACCTGCATCAAAAAGATCAAGCTGGTTGAGTGAGATGATGGAGTATCTAATGGCGTTAACATTGTTAAAGCCACGTTTAGGCAAACGACGCTGAAGGGGCATTTGGCCACCTTCAAAGCCCGGTTTTATTCCAGAACCAGAGCGTGACTTGTATCCCTTATGTCCACGACCGGCAGTTTTTCCGTGACCGGAGCCGGGACCGCGCCCAAGGCGTTTTCTTTGCCTGTTAGCCCCCTTATTAGGGGAGAGATTTCCTAAATTTATCATATTATGCCTCCTCAACCCGGATCAGATGCTGAACCTTCTTCATCATCCCGCGAATCTCCGGGGTATCTTTACGGGTTACCGTCTTATTCATTTTAGTCAGACCCAGACCCGTAAGAGTAGCATGAATTTTCTCTGTACTGCCAATTCCACTCTTGACCTGTGTAAATGTTACTGTATCGGACATTTGACTACCTTCTACTTTCTAATAAATAGAAAAAGAACAGCTTACCATTGGCATGAATTACCTATGATAAGCTATGCTTTAATTATGCCTGAATTTCTTCTACGGTTTTTCCGCGAAGTTCTGCAATATTCTGTGCAGAACGAAGATTTTTAAGACCATTAAGGGTGGCTTTCACCATATTATGAGGATTGTGAGAACCAAGACATTTTGTCAATATATTGGTCACTCCCACAGCCTCAAGAACCGCTCGTACAGGTCCACCCGCGATTACACCAGTACCTTCAGAGGCCGGTTTAAGCAGAACTTTGCCGGCACCATAGCTTCCAATGACCTGGTGAGGGATAGATACATCGGTGAGGGAAACAGAAGTCATATCTTTCCTGGCTTTTTCCACACCTTTGCGAATAGCCTCAGGTACAAGATTGGCTTTACCCAGTCCATATCCGACTTTGCCCTTCCCGTCACCAACTACGACGATGGCACTGAAGCTGAATCGACGACCACCCTTTACAACTTTGGCGACGCGATTGATGAAAACAATTTTTTCGATAAATTCGTCAGAACTTTCGTTCCTGGAACGTTTAAAATCTGCCAAGGGGCACCCCCGTTACTCGTAATTTCATTAAAATTGTATTCCGCCTTCCCGTGCTCCTTCGGAAAGTGCTTTTACTCTGCCATGATAGATGGATCCACCACGATCAAAAACAACCTTGCTAACACCGGCACTCTTTGCCTTTTCGGCAAGTAAGATACCAACTTGTTTCGCAACTCCGATTTTGCTCTTGTCCTCAGGATCTGTATATCCCTTATCAACTGTGGACATAGAGGCCACAGTTTTTCCGGATTGATCATCTATGATCTGGGCGTAAATATGTTTGTTGCTTTTAAAGACTCTAAGACGGGGCTGATCACTGGTTCCATTGATCTTTTTACGGATACGAAGAATGCGTTTGGCCCTGGCTGTGGTCTTAGGATTTGTCTTAGCCATTTTTCCTTACCATTACAGTTAGAACGGTTACTTTACAGTAAACGATTATTTATTATTTGGCAGCACCGGCTTTACCAACTTTGCGCACGATGTGTTCGTTTTCATAACGAATACCTTTTCCTTTATAGGGTTCAGGTTTCCGTATATCACGAATTTTGGCAGCAGTCAGACCAAGCAGTTCTTTATCAACAGATTCGATGATGATTTTGTTATTCCCTTCAACATCGATTTTGACTCCTTCCGGTAAAGAGAACTCTACAGGATTTGAATAACCAACATTCAAAGTCAAAGTCTTTCCAGACATATTTGCCTTGTAACCGACACCCTCAATAACCAGAATTTTCTTAAAACCCTGATCAACACCAACGACCATGTTATTAATCAAACTTCTAGTCAGGCCGCGGAATGCATTTGTCCTTTTGCTATTATCTCTCTGCTCAACAAGGACCTCTTGATCCTTCATTGAAATTTCGAGCTCGGGCAAAACGACACGCTCAAGATTTCCTTTGCTGCCGGAGACCAAGATCGTCTGACCTTTTATTTCAACTTTAACGCCTGATGGCACAGGGATAGGCTGTTTTCCAATACGAGACATGATTACCTCCGTTATTTGCTGGTCTTACCAGACCTCGCAAAGAATCTCTCCGCCTACATTACTGGCCCTTGCGGTACGATCAGTAATAATGCCTTTTGAGCTTGAAAGGATGGCGACACCTAATCCGTTGAGGACCTTAGGGATATTACCAACCTTGGCGTATTTTCGTAAACCTGGTTTGCTGACACGTTTTATTCCGGTGATAACCGGTGTGCTGTCAGAACCATACTTCAGATCAATGCTGAGAGTTCCCTGGGGGCCCTCGTCACTAACATGATAGCCTCGTATGTATCCTTCTTCTTCCAGGACCTTGGCAATATTTATCTTGGTATTTGATCTCGGCATATCTACAGAGTCAAATTTTGCCATTACTCCGTTTCTAATCCTGGTCAGCATATCTGCCAGGGGATCGCTCATAGACATAGCGAACACTCCTTATTATATATTGTATTCATTCAGGTGGTTACAAGTTTACCAGGAGGATTTCGTTACACCAGTAACTTCGCCACGAGATGCCAAGGTACGAAAGCATATACGGCAGATGCCGAATTTACGAATAAATGCTTTCGGGCGACCACAAAGTGGACACCTATTGTATTGCCGAACTTTAAATTTTGGCTTTCGTTTTGCTTTCGCAATGAGAGATTTTTTTGCCAAACCGACCTCCAGTTCTCTTTAAAGAATAATTCTAATACGTATTATATATTAACTTTTAAAAGGCATACCCATATGCTTCAGGAGAGAAAGTGCTTCCTGATCAGTTTGGGCAGTAGTTACTATGGTGATGTTCAAGCCTTTTATTTTATCAATCTTATCATAATCAATCTCTGGGAATATGATCTGTTCCTTGACCCCAAGAGAAAAATTGCCACGGCCATCAAAAGATTTTGGAGAAATTCCTCTAAAATCACGAACACGAGGCAGAGCGATATTCATAAGCTTGCTTAAAAAATCGTACATAACATCTGCACGTAATGTTACTCGACAGCCGATGGGCATCCCTTCACGAAGCTTAAATCCAGCTATCGACTTTTTTGCTCTGGTTACCACAGCACGACGTCCTGCAATACGAGTAAGCTCTTCTACAGCACCATCGATAATTTTAGGATTCTGTACAGCCTCACCCAGACCCATGTTGAGAACAATCTTGTCAACTTTGGGGGTCTGCATAATATTTGTATAACCAAACTCTTTCTGAAGAGCAGGTTTACATTCGTTGATATAATGGTCTTTAAGCGCGCCCATTTAATACTCCCGGCAATTGCGTTTTTACCGCTATTATTTACTTTCGATGGATTCGCCGCAGCTTTTACAAAAGCGCACTTTTGTTCCATCTTCTAAGATTTTGTTTCCAACACGTCCGGTCTTGGTGCATTCCGGACATATTAACTGCAGATTCGATACATGAATAGGTGCTTCACGATCAACTATCTGACCCTGCTGGTTCATTTCAGTTGCTTTGGTATGACGCTTAATCATATTGATACGCTCAACCAATGCTTTATCATCGGATGGGAAAACCTTCAGAATTTTTCCAACCCTTCCCTTATCCTTACCAGCTGTTACTTCTACCTGATCATCTTTTTTCAGGTATGTTTTACCCTTTGCCATTTTCAATACCTTTTTTTCAATCGAACCGTAATAGGTTGAATTGTTGGACAAGTTTTATAGAACTTCTGGTGCCAGAGAAATAATTTTCATAAATCCCTGATTACGCAGTTCTCTTGCCACCGGTCCAAATATACGTGTACCAATCGGCTCACCAGTAGGAGATAGAATTACTGCTGCATTCTCGTCAAATTTAATCCAGGTATCATCCATACGTTTAATTTCTTTTGCTGTACGGACAATAACTGCCTTTAAGACATCACCCTTCTTTACCTTGGCGTGTGGAATGGCTTCCTTAACGGTAACGACAATAACGTCACCGATGGACGCATATCTTCTTCTGGTTCCACCTAGGACCCTGATGCAGAGGACCTTTTTTGCTCCTGAATTGTCTGCGACATTCAGTACTGTTTCACTTTGTATCATAATTTCACCAGATTACACATCAACTGTGCTTTCTAAATAAATGGAGACTGGGTGTTCACTCAGACAGCCTGCCGGATAATATTGCGCAAACGCCACCGTTTCTTTTTACTCAACGGACGGCACTCCTCAATCTGAACAATATCTCCAATATTGCAACTGTCTTCCGGATCGTCTGCGAGATACTTCACGCTTTGTTTAATATATTTTCCATAGAGCTTATGACGAACCTTACGTTCCACGCGGACAACAATACTTTTCTCCATTCTGTTACTTACAACAGCACCTGTCCTGGTCTTCTTTGATTTTTTTGTCTCACTCATGATCGACTCAATTTGAGTTATAGTATTACCGGGCTACGGTTTAGTACTGAATATAAAGTATGTATTAATTCTCAGTTCTCATTGAACAGAGTATGAATACGGGCAATATCTTTCCGAAGCTCATTAAAACGAGCAGTATTCTCAAGAGGCCTGATCTTGTGTTGAAAAGAAAGATTACCAAGTTCATTTTTCAGCTCGATCTCCTTCTTCTGCAGATCCTCGGAGGACATTGAGCGCAGGTCCGACATTTTCATAATGTGTTCCTCTTGGTGATTACCTTAGTTTTGAAAGGCAGTTTTGCTGCAGCAAGGGTTAACGCTTCGATAGCAAGCTCTTCCTCGACTCCAGCAAGCTCGTAAATGATTTTGCCAGGTTTTGCAATGGCAACCCAGAATTCCGGACTACCTTTACCCTTACCCATACGAGTTTCTGCAGGTTTCTTAGTCATGGGTTTGTCTGGGAAAACGCGTATCCAGACCTGACCACCACGTTTGATTTTTCTGTTGATTGCAATACGGGCTGCCTCAATCTGCTGGGCAGTGAGTTTACCGCTCTCCACAGCTTTTAACGCGTAATCCCCAAAGGATATTGTAGAGCCGCGATGCGCTTTGCCACGCACCTTACCCTTGAATACCTTTCTATGTTTAACCTTTTTAGGACTTAACATGCTTTAACTCCAAAATATCTGACGGATTTAAAAGTAGTTAGAGTGAGCTATTGAGCATCAATGGCTTCTTTATTACTCAATACTTCACCTTTAAAGATCCATACTTTTATTCCAATGATGCCATAGGTGGTATTTGCCTCAGCCAATGCATAATCAACGTCAGCACGAAGGGTATGCAATGGAACACGTCCTTCACGAACCCATTCACAACGAGACATTTCTGCCCCACCCAATCGACCGGAACAGGAGATTTTGATACCCTTAACACCAAAACGCAGGGCTGAATTGACGGCTTTTTTCATAGCTCGTCTAAACGCCACCCTTCTTACCAGTTGTTGAGCAATATTCTCAGCAACTAATTGGGCGTCTGCTTCAGGACGTCTTACTTCCTGAATATCAATAACAGCTTTCCGATTAATGAGTTTTTCTAAATCCTTTTTCAAGGCCTCAATTTCGGATCCTTTTTTTCCAATTACAATACCCGGGCGTGCAGTAAAGAGCTTGACACGTACCTTTTCTCCAGTACGTTCAAGTATGATTTTGGAAAGACTGGCATGCTGAAGACGCTTCTTAAGAAACTTCCTTATCTTCTGATCTTCAATGAGAAAATCTGAGTAATTCTTGTTGGCATACCAGATCGAATCCCATGTCCGAGTTATATTCAGTCTGATCCCTAACGGGTTAACTTTCTGCCCCAAAATAATCCTCCACCAAGACGCTTAGTTCATTGAAATTAAAAAATTGTGAGTCATACCCTGTACAGTAACTAAAGTAAAGACTTATTCTTCATCCAGCACAACTGTAATATGACTTGTCCTTTTAATGATACCTGTGGCACGTCCCATTGCCCGAGGGCGAATACGCTTGAATGAGGGACCACCATCTATGAAAATCTTTTTTATATAAAGATTATCAACATCGATTTGATCGTCTTGTGTGGCATTAGCCACAGCTGACTCGATGACTTTGCGCAAAATTAACGCACCTTTTTTAGGCATGAATTTGAGAGTGGTAACTGCTTTATCCACATCCATTCCCCTAACTACATCAGCAACAAGTCTTGCTTTCTGAGGAGAGATGCGAATACGTCTCCCTACTGCGCGAGCTTCCATATTATATACTCCTACTAATTCTTACCAAAACCCATGGAGGGGTTTATTAGCGTTTTCTATCAGATGCATGACCATAAAAAGTCCTGGTGGGAGAAAACTCACCAAGCTTATGACCAACCATATTTTCAGAAACGAAAACCGGGATAAATTTTCTCCCGTTATGCACTGCAAAGGTCAGACCAACCATATCCGGAGTAATATCCGAACGCCTGGACCATGTTTTAATAACCTTGCGTGATCCACTATCATTGGCAGCGATGACTTTTTTCATCAGATGGTCATCGATGAAAGGTCCTTTCTTGACTGAACGAGCCATTATTTGCTCCTTAATTAATTAACGACGCTTCTTGACAATATACTTGTCGGATTCGGTGTTGCTTCGGGTCTTGTAACCCTTGGTTGGGTAACCCCAAGGAGTACATGGATGACGACCGCCAGAACTCTTTCCTTCACCACCACCCATTGGATGATCAACCGGATTCATGGCAACACCTCGTACGTGCGGACGTTTTCCCATCCAGCGCTTACGCCCTGCCTTACCAAGTTTCTTGCTTTCGTGTTCACGATTACCAACCTGGCCGACACATGCTCTACACAATTTGTGAAATTTGCGTACTTCACCTGAAGGCAGACGAACCAAAACATATTGACCTTCTTTGGCCATAAGCTGTGCTGAGGCTCCTGCACTTCGCACAAGTTGCGCACCTTTTCCAATCTTCATCTCGATATTATGAATAATAGTACCAAGAGGAATATTGATCATTGGCAAACAGTTGCCTGGTTGGATATCTACATTGTCTCCAGCTATAACCTGGTCACCAACGGAAATACCTTCTGGAGCAAGTATATAGGTTTTAGCGCCATCAATATATGTTAACAAGGCAATATTGGCTGATCGGTTAGGATCATATTCAATGGAAACGACCTTGGCAACAATCTCAGTTTTATTGCGCTTAAAATCAATGATACGATATTTTCTTTTATGACCACCGCCTATATGCCGTGATGTGATTCTTCCGTAATTATTTCGTCCACCGGTTTTTGACAGATTAGAGAGCAGGCTCTTTTCCGGACCGTTTTTAGACAGTTCCGAATTCTGTATTGACACATGGTGTCGTTTACCGGCTGATGTCGGTTTGTATGTCTTAATTGTCATGATTACTCAATCGCTCCATCAAGGTATGTTGGAATGACAGCTTTACTGAATCGCTTTTTGGCAATCCCGCAAACAGGTTTTAATTTTACAGTTGGTCTGTAAAATTGATTTCGCCTTCAGACAGAGTCACGTACGCTTTTTTCCAATCATTGGTAAAGCCTGTGAATTGTCCTACTCTTTTCTGTTTGCCATGCATATTGGCAGTATGTACATGCTTGACTTTTACATCAAACATTTGCTCTACCGCTTTCTTTATATCAATCTTGTTGGCCTGAGGATGAACTTTGAAGACAATTTTGCCATCAACTTCCTGTTGAATAGCAGCCTTCTCAGTGAGACATGGCCCCCTCAGTATTCTATGTTCGCTTTTCATGGTAGCAACCTCTCTTCAAGACTCCCAACTACCGGTTGTACCAGTATCAGTTTCTTGTGCAGGAGAATATCATAAACATTAAGTCCTTCTGAAGGAAGAATCTTAAAACCGTTCACATTCCGAGCAGATTTGCTAACAATATCATTGGGACCATCAGTGATAATCAAACAGTTATCAAAATCAAATCCTTTCATGATATCTACAAAGTCTTTGGTCTTAATGGCATCCATGATGAAGCTGTCAAGAACCACAAGATTACCTTCTTTCAATCTTGCACTCATAGCCATGGCCAAAGCCTGCTTTTTCACCTTACGATTCAGTTTGAAACTGTAATCTCTGGGCTTCGGTCCAAAAGTGACTCCGCCACCTCTCCACAAAGGAGAATTCCTGGTACCAGCACGGGCACGCCCCGTGCCCTTTTGACGCCAAGGTTTGGCTCCACCACCTCGAACTTCAACCCTTGTTTTTGTACAGGCGTTACCTGAACGTTTTGCGGCGCGCTGCATTCGCACGATATCGTGGAGCAGATGCTCTTTGACTTCAAGATCGAACACCTGGGCATTCAACTCTATATCGCCGACTTTTTCATTGCTGATGTTAACTATATCTGCAGTTGACATTGTTTACTCCTTGAGCCAATCAATCTTCTGGCTGAATTACTTGCTGAAAAGCTTGAGAAGACCCTGTTTGGCCCCTGGTACAGATCCTTTTAAAAGGATAAGATTTTCATCACCACGAACATCAATTACCAGTACGTTTTTCCTCAAAACAGTGTCATTGCCCATGCGACCAGGCATTTTCTTACCCGGGACTACTCGTGCAGGCCATGCGCTGCATCCGATAGATCCAGGCCTTCTGTGAAAGTTTGAACCATGAGTTGTACAACCACCAGCAAACCCATAACGCCTGACAACACCCTGGAAACCTTTACCTTTAGAAATACCCTGGACATCAATGACATCGCCGGCTTTGAAAAGCTGTTCAAGGGTGACATCTTGACCTGCCTGAAATTCATCAGGGTTCTCTATCCTAAATTCTCTGATATGATAAAAACCGTCAACATCAGCCTTTTTGCAATGACCGGCAATGGGTTTATTAACCCGAGATGCCTTTTTATCACCAAAACCGACCTGTATCGCATTATAGCCTTCTTTGGCCTGCGATTTGACCTGGATTACCTTACAGGGTCCAGCCTCTACAACGGTCACGGGAATAACAGCTCCCATCTCGTTGTATACGCGGGTCATACCAACTTTCTTGCCTAATATACCCATTGTGTTTGGCATAAGATTACCTATACATCTTATAGTTTAGCGATAACAAAAGTTATGGCAATTTTATCTCTACATCAACACCTGCCGACAACTCCAGCTTCATCAACAGATCAATGGTCTGTTGGGTCGGCTCAAGAATGTCCAGTAAGCGGCGGTGAGTTCTCATTTCGAACTGCTCCCGAGATTTTTTATCAACATGGGGTGACCGAAGGACACAAAATTTGTTGATAGAGGTAGGAAGCGGAATCGGACCAGCTACAGCTGCTCCGGTACGACGCGCTGTCTCTACTATCTCGTGAGTAGATTGATCAAGTAGTTTATGATCATATGCCTTAAGGCGAATGCGAATTTTGTCTGTAGGTATCATATTCCTTCCTTATTCAATAATCTCGCTGATAACACCTGCACCTACTGTGCGTCCGCCCTCACGGATGGCGAAACGAAGTCCGACATCCATGGCGATGGGGGTAATAAGCTCGGCCTCAGCGGCCATATTATCTCCCGGCATTACCATCTCTACACCTTCAGGAAGGGTGAGAACACCGGTTACATCTGTTGTCCTGAAATAAAACTGGGGACGATATCCATTGAAAAATGGGGTATGACGACCACCCTCATCTTTTCCAAGGATATAGCACTCTGCCTTAAATTTGGTATGCGGTTTAATGGAACCTGGGGCAGCAAGTACCTGTCCACGCTCTATATCATCACGTTTGGTTCCGCGAAGAAGGGCACCGATATTATCACCAGCCATACCTTCATCAAGGAGCTTACGAAACATCTCAACACCGGTACAAGTAGTCTTAACGGTATCGCGTATACCTACAATTTCAACCTCGTCACCAACATGAACCACACCGCGCTCTATACGACCGGTGGCAACAGTACCGCGGCCGGAGATAGAGAACACATCCTCGATGGGCATGAGGAAAGGTTTTTCTATATCACGTTTGGGCTCAGGGATATAGGAGTCAATGGCATCCATC
>JAQYVF010000142.1 GCA_030145625.1 Desulfocapsa sp.
AGAATTCGATCGACTCTAGCCACCTACAAGAACTCACCTCCATCACATCTTACAGGGAGAGCCTTAGAGATGAAAGTAAGAAAAGAGATCAGCCAGCATTTTTCATAAAAAGCCCACGTAAGCCCGCTCAAAAACAGATACTGGCAAAAGATGACATCCCTTTGGGGACAACTATCGCAGAAGAGAGAAGAGTGACAGAATGCTGCTCGTCAAGAAAACAAAGATCAGAAGTTAACACAGAAACAATAAAAAATATCATACCCAGAGCGCACGACACGACACCTACAGACAGGTCGCAACGAAACAGAAAACGATTTTCTAGCGCCGGCTCCAGCCATTGGCTACAGTATCATCTATACGCTGCATTCCTTCCATGAGCATACCCATGAAACCTCCAATGACATCAAGATCCATCTCTTTTAGACTCAGGCCATGAACAAACTTAAAACGGCCTTCAGAGACAGCAAGGGCTTCATAAAAGGCCTCTTTGCCCTTTTTGCCATTACAAGTAGCAAAGACCAGCTCTCCCTCATTAAAAAGAAGGCGGGCCTTTAACGGACCTGCCTCCAGTTTCAAGCGGCCGGTCTTCTGATTTGAATTGATCATCTGGCACAGTTCAATGGGTGGGATATCGGCAAGCTGACCCACCATTCCGGAGGTAAGCTCTTCTGCCCGCTGAAAGTTAATCGAGGTGATTCTCCCCACAAGCAGTTTGTAGAAAAAGACCTGAAGGGCCGGAAAACGATTAAGGACATGCCGGAAATTTTTCTGGCTGAGGCTGGCGATCTGGCATGGCTCCATGGCCATGATCGTTGTGGTAACCCGATCACCGGACAACAGACTCATCTCGCCGAACACATCCCCCCTCCCCATCTCGGCAAGGGTCACTCCATCCTCATCCATCACCTCCACTCGACCGGCAATGATAATAAAGAGGTTGGATGCAGGATCACCTTTCTGAATAATTGGAAATCCCCAGTTATAATCTTCAAGCTTCAACATGGTGGCCAGATCAAGCAGGTCATCATCGGACAAGGGCTGAAAAATATCAATGGTGCGCAGGAGTCCGGCAAAGCGGGCAGTGGATTTCAACTTCTCCCGGCGCTCAGCAGCAGCAAGAAGCTTCATCTGTATAGTGGCGTACTCCTTTTCCTTCTTAAACTCAAATCGGATAATACCGGTACAGCCGCCGCACTCAAATTTTGTCTTCTGCCTACTCCCCTGGAGATAATGTTCAAAGGCAATATCTTCTGAGGCCAGGTCAATAAGATCTTTGGTCAGGGTAAGACATGTCGGTTTGGCCGCCGGCAGTTTAAGGACCCCCTCATCAACCTGCAAAATCTCCCCAACATTGTACAGAGGACAATATTTTTCTTCAGTTATGATGAATACACCGTTACGAAACTGCATTGAACGCCTTAGAAGTTATTTTCCTGATTCCTCTGGTAATGCACCTATTTTTCTCCACCAAACATACTGACAAACCAAATCCCTAATCAGATCGCCCAAAGAACATATAGATAACAAAGCCCAGCACGGCAGCACCGCCAAAAAGTACCGGCAAAATCTTATTTATCTGTAACTCTCCCTTAACGATCAGCGTATCCATGTACTCAGTCCCGCTTACCCACCAAATGGCTACAAATATGGCTATGACAATGAGATCCTTCCATCCCTGCTTGAAGAGGAGGTAGCCTACCACAAGAATAAAAGGGACCAGGAACCATGGATTGGTAAAGAGCCCGACAACGTCTACATCTTTCACCTGTTCCTGAATATGAGTCGATTCGAACCAGACTACAATCTTTGCAAAAAAATCACCCATCACTACTCAACCTCTGTTTTCCTCATCCGGCTTTTAAAAATCTGCCCTACCGGTAGTTTTTTAATCGTTAAGACAGGGACGATCTGTCTCTTTCGTCTCCGCCAACACAACTCCTCTTTTTATTCTCTGCTATATGCAGCTTAATTCAAGGATTTTTTTTCTCATCTCCTTTTTAACATCAATGCGAAAAAAACAGAGCACCCGCTAACACGCAAAAGAACAATGCAAGAAAAGAACACGTTATTGTAACTTTACAAAATCACCATAGTACATTTTTGTAAAATCTATAACACGCAAGAAAGAATCAAAACACACAAAACCTTATAAATACAAATAGATACACTACACACACAACTCACCGGATTGCCTGGCACACGATTTGCTACCACCTTTCCAACAAGACAGAATCGGGATCAACCGTATCACAAGGAGCAAAACATGAAAAAGA
Source organism: Desulfocapsa sp. (assembly GCA_030145625.1). GTDB lineage: Bacteria > Desulfobacterota > Desulfobulbia > Desulfobulbales > Desulfocapsaceae > Desulfocapsa. The sequence goes on from JAQYVF010000142.1 coordinate 2,274, forward strand.
TAGAAGCCATCATCAAACCATTCAAGCTGGACGAGCTCAAAGAAGGCCTGGGTGAATTAGGTATCACCGGAATGACTATCAGCGAAGTCAAAGGATTCGGACGCCAGAAAGGACACACCGAAATCTACCGAGGCGCTGAATATGTAGTCGATTTCATTCCAAAAATCAAGGTAGAAACCGTAGTCAGCAGCGACATGGTCGACATCGTCATCGAAAAAATCATTTCCTCAGTACAGACAGGATCCATTGGTGACGGCAAGATCTTTGTCACCCCGATTGACAAGGTCAGCAGGATACGGACCGGAGAACTCGACAACGACGCCATCTAAACACAGACTAAGAAAACAGCACCAATTTACAACATCTACCGGAGGATACTCTCGTGAAAAAAGCAGCATGGGCTCTCGCCCTACTATTGGCCATACCAACCATCAGCTTCGGCGGGGAAGAAGTGATCGAACTCACCGCCACCACCAACAAAGAAGCCATTGACCTTCTCCAGACCAACCTGAACTACGTCTGGACCCTCATCGCTGCATGCCTGGTCTTTTTCATGCAGGCCGGATTTGCCATGGTCGAGTCCGGATTCACGCGGGCCAAAAGCGCAGTAAACATCATGATGAAAAATCTGATGGATTTCTCCATGGGCTCAATGGCTTTCTGGGCCATAGGATTCGGAATCATGTTCGGCACCAGCAAAACCGGCTTGTTTGGCACCGACGGATTTTTTCTCTCCGGCTGGACCGGACCGGACAGCGACCCATGGGTCCTTGCCTTCTGGATGTTCCAGTGTGTCTTTGCCGCCACAGCCGCAACCATCGTCTCCGGTGCCGTAGCGGAACGGACGAAATTTACGGGTTACCTGATCTATTCATTTGTGGTCTGCGCCTTTATCTATCCGATCTTCGGCTCCTGGGCCTGGGGATCCCTCTTAAACGGCAGCGGCTGGCTGGAGGGCATGGGCTTTATCGACTTTGCCGGCTCCACCGTGGTTCACTCAGTCGGTGGTTGGGCAGCACTCGCCGGTGCCATTGTCCTTGGACCGCGTCTTGGTAAATATGGAAAAAATGGAGAGGTAAAGGCCATTCCCGGTCACAACATCCCCATGGCAGCAATTGGCGTCTTCATTCTCTGGCTTGGTTGGTTCGGCTTTAATCCCGGTTCCACCACCACCGGTGACAGCTCCATAGCCATAATCTTTGTGACCACCAACCTCTCTGCAGCCTGTGGAGCAATTTTTGCCATGCTCACCTCCTGGGTAATGTTCAAAAAACCGGATATAGGTATGAGTCTCAACGGTGCTCTGGCCGGACTGGTTGGAATCACTGCCGGGTGTGCCAATGTCTCTCCAACGAGTGCCACCATCATCGGTGCCATCTCCGGAATCCTGGTTGTCATCTCAGTTGTGGTGATCGACCGAATGCATATTGACGATCCAGTCGGTGCAATCTCCGTGCACGGCGTCTGCGGCGCATGGGGTACCCTAGCTGCCGGCCTCTTCAACATGGGTGGCCCCACAACTAAGATCATAATCACCCAGCTTATCGGTATCGGCGCAGCTTTTGCCTGGTCCTTTGGAGCAGCTTTCATTCTCTTCAAAGTAATTGACATGACCATCGGCCTGCGCATCAGCAAAGAAGACGAAATGATGGGCGTAGATATTACAGAACACGGCACCCACGCCTATAACGATTTCCAAACCATCAACTAACAAGCTCCTCCTCGGCCGCCCCTGCTTCTCCCTTCCTCCTTGCAGGGGGGGCCGTTTTTTCTCCAAAAAACATCCTTACTCATTCCAGACAATTACACCCTTCTCCTCCTTTTCATTCAATAAATGAATCAGTTTTCTCTGGACTTTTCCACACCATTTTCTGATAATAAACTCAATCGCTACCACTTTGTGCCACGGAAAAATTACCCCCCGTGAAAATATTCGCCTGAAAGCACCATCCAACTTTCAAGTGGATTCAATTAATCAAGCGACATACACGTAAAAATCCTAGCCGACGCCGCCTTCGATAAGAGCCAGTCCGGGTTGCCGGGAAAACTTTTTTATTAATTATAATACAAATTCCTATTCCTATTTTGAAAAAAAGTGTTAGTGTAACATTGTAGTACCGGAAATGATGCTCCACAGATGTTTTTTTTCATAACCTGTGCCAGCTTCTTCACCTGCCTGCCATACACTCAGTTGCAGGTACAATTGGAATGACGTAGGGGGTTAACGATATGAAAAGTACTTACCTGTTTTTTTCATTCCTCATGCTATTCACCACAATCGGAACCACTCCGTCCCTAAGTAGTGAATCCCACCTGACAAATGAACAAATAGCAGACGTGAGACAGGTCATCTTCGAATTTCTCCTTTTAAAAACAGGAAATTCTGCACCTCCCTCCTATGAAAATGACCAAGGTATTGTCTCCACGACCAGTACTGGTGGCAGCACAAGCAATGGACTCGACATAACCATTCTCAGTTCCTCACCAAATGAAATAGTTGTACGGACTGGTGACGGCCTCCTTTTCAATCTGACTAAAATCAGCTCGTCAGGCCAGGAACTAGCCGCAGACGCAGAAGGATGGTCCTGTATCAGAGATAATCTTAGCGGATTGATATGGGAGCTAAAAACCAATACTGGTGACCTCCACGATCAGGGAGACTCCTTTTCCTGGTACGACACCAACACCTCGAACAATGGCGGCAAAGCAGGATTTGCCGACAACAGCGGCGCAACCTGTTCCGGATATGTTGCCGGAGACCCTTCGACCTACTGTAACACCCAGGCCTATGTAGCCAGAGTCAACACCAATGGCTGGTGCGGATACCAGGACTGGCGCATGCCGACTATCACAGAACTCAAAGGATTTGTTTCCCTGAACAAGGCCTCGCCAGATCTCTACACCGGACTATTCCCCAAGGGAACAGACCAGGCGATATGGTCTGCATCTTCAGTTAGCAAATATTCCGGCTTTGCCTGGCACATATACCTCAATGACGGATATGCACACGGCAATGACCAAAGCGGCAACCTTCCAGTACTGCTGGTTCGCAACGTACAGCCATAAACGCATTTTTTTTTGCAAAGAAACTTAGCAGTTCGCGAGACGGCACCCGACGCTGCATACGGAGGAAAAACAATGAATGGACACACTCAAATAAGAAGAAACAGGCAACACAGATCCGTTTTTTTTCAGCAGCTGATCTATGCATTGGTTTCCCTTCTCATCCCCGCCCTCTTTGCAAGCACTGCCTTTGGCGCCAGCCTCAGGGTACTTGGTGTGCAAAAAGATGGTTCCATCAGCCGCCTCTCCTCCTACCGCTGGCTTATTGAAGAAGACACAACCTATCATGTCGCCCCCGGAACACCAGATGCCAATACCCTGTCCGTTCGTTTCCACTCCAGTTACATGCCGGTGATCGCTGAAGGAGACAACAGTGTGGCACTTCCTGATCTTGATCCCGCCAAGCGATACCACGTATCGGTCATCCCCAAAATACCAGGCACCTTCACCATTGGCGGAGCCCCTCTTGTCGGCAATGGCCAGGTATCGGTTTACGTCAATGAACTCCCTCTGGCAACCGCCCAGATCTCTTTGTTTGTCTACCAGGACATAAACCCCATAAATAGCGCCATTGATGCAGGGGAACCCGGACTGGAAGGATTCAGAATCAAACTGGAAGACGCAGGGGGACGATACGGTGCCTCAGCCGGCGAACAGTCAGCAGATGCTTTTGGTAACGTCCTGGGTACAACTTATATCATGACCTGTGATGAATTCGGGCAAAACCCCGGTAGCGGCACCTCCGGTTGCCTTGACGCTGAGGGAGCTCCGATCGTTGCCACTGATGGAGGTGGAGTCCCGATCGTAGAACCGCTTATTACAGGAGCTGACGGCAGCTTAACCATCAAAAACCTAGCACCTGGAAAATACGGCGTTATTGCCATTCCTCCAAACGCTGTAGAAGACCCTCCGGGTTCAGGTAACTTCACCAGTACCAACTGGACACAGACTTCCACCATAGAAGGGACAAAAGTAATTGACGCCTGGGTCAAGGCAAACGAACCGCCTTTTTTTCAGGAATTCGGTGCACCTGGTCCCCATGTCGGCATCGGTTTTGTCCCTGCCGGGCGCAACAAACCTTACGTAGACACAACAGTACTTACCGGTGGAGCCACCATCACCGGCCAGATCGTCAACCTCCACCTCTCCCGTCCGCCTGCCACAGCCTTTCATAACGGCGTACCCTTTTCTCATACCACCCCCTGGGTCGGACTGAATCTGGGAGCTGCAGGTCTTGGTCGAGGCGTATATGCGGCTCGCACAAATGATGACGGGACATTTTCCATCCCTGATGTTCCGAACGGAGACTATCAATTAGTGGTGTGGGATGACAACATGGATATTATCTTTGCATTCCACGGTTTGACAATTGCAAGCGGCCTCGATGCCTCTCTGGGCGAAGTCCCTGTATTCCAATGGTTTGCCCGTACCGAACACTGGATCTACAATGACATCAACGAAAACGGTTTTCGCGACGCAGGCGAAGAAGGCATCGCAGAACAGGCTGTCAACATTCGCTGGCGTGACGGCTCACTGTACCAGTCCTTTCCATCGGACAGCGAAGGCTTTGCCCCCTTTGACCAGGTCTTCCCATTTTTTTCCTGGCTCGTCGCTGAAGTCGATTTTGCCCGCTTTAAAGCAACCGGCCTCACCATCACTGTGGACGATGGCGGCCCCATTGACGACACTGACCCCTGGTCCTGGGAAGGCGTTCTAACCCCACAGCAACAAGGGGTACCTGCAGATCCCGACAGCAGTGTTATTACAAGTAAATACCGCACCGAATTAGGCCCGGTCTTGAGCCAGGGCTTCCAGGCCTTTCTGGGGCAGACCCATGTCTTCCAATGGGGGAAAAAGGCCTACGGCCCCAATGAAAATGGCGGTATTTCCGGAATCGTCTACTATGGTGTGACCCGCGCTGAGGACAATCCTGAACAGGCCGCAGCCGAACCTTGGGAACCCGGTATTCCACGGGTTGTGGTCAATCTCTATGCCTATGACAAGACACAGGCTGATCTCAAAGGTGCTCTCCTCAACTCCACCACCACCGACAGCTGGGATGATAGTCCTCCCGAAAACTGCCAATACGGCAGTAACGCCGGAAGCGGCCTGGATGCCCCCTTTGTTTTCCGCGGTGTGGCAACTGACTGCTACGATGGCCTGCGCAACTGGAACCAGGTGCGCCCTGGTGTTTTTGACGGCGGCTATGCCTTCAACTCTATCTTTGACCCACAGACTCTCACCGAGACCAGCCCTATTCCTAAAGGACGCTATATCGTTGAGGTTATTCCCCCTTCGGGATACCAGGTAATCAAATCTCAGGATAAAAACGTCGACTTTGGCGAGACCTACCTGCCGAGCCCTCAACTGCTTCCGCCGGAATGTGTAGGAACCCCCTACACCGTCCCCAACGAACTCAGCCTCTTTCCC
>JAQYVF010000099.1 GCA_030145625.1 Desulfocapsa sp.
TCGAGCAGGTACGAAAGTAGGTCTTAGTGATCCGGCGATTCCGCATGGAAGGGTCGTCGCTCAACGGATAAAAGGTACTCCGGGGATAACAGGCTTATCTCCCCCAAGAGTCCATATCGACGGGGAGGTTTGGCACCTCGATGTCGGCTCATCACATCCTGGGGCTGAAGCAGGTCCCAAGGGTTTGGCTGTTCGCCAATTAAAGTGGTACGCGAGCTGGGTTTAAAACGTCGTGAGACAGTTTGGTCCTTATCTGTTGCGGGCGCAGGATATTTGAGGAGATCTTTTCCTAGTACGAGAGGACCGGAATGGACGAACCTATGGTGTTCCAGTTGTTCCGCCAGGGGCATTGCTGGGTAGCTAAGTTCGGCAGGGATAACCGCTGAAAGCATCTAAGCGGGAAGCCTACTCCAAGATAAGATATCCCGAGGATTTAATCCTCCTTAAGGCTCGTTGAAGACTACAACGTTGATAGGTCGGGTGTGGAAGTGTAGCAATACATGGAGCTTACCGATACTAATAAGCCGTGCGGCTTATCCATTTTTTTTGATTAAAGCGCTACTGAATACTCTACTATTCGATTATCGATCTTTTATAACGGTATGAGGCAACCGGTTTGAGGTATATGGTTTAAAAACTTTATCTTTTACCGCAAATCGCACCCCTCATACCACATACCGATTTTTATCGGTGGTCATAGCGAAGAGGATCCACCCGTTCCCATTCCGAACACGGAAGTTAAGCTCTTCTGCGCCGATGGTACTGCATGGGTGACTATGTGGGAGAGTAGGACGTCGCCGATTTTTATAGAGAAAAAGCCCCGTACAGTGCATTCTGTTCGGGGCTTTTTTGCGTCATTACCTTTTATAAATAATGATCTGCTGGAAGGATTGAGGGTTGAGCTGAAAAAATCGGTCCGCACTCTTTTACTGCACACCGCATACCGATTTCTTCAAAGTTTTACCATCCCCTTTTCCTCTCCTCCTTGACAGTTTTTTTTTTTCAGGCTACTACTTTTGTCGATCATAACTAATGTTTTCTGTTTCATCCCAGTTTAAATATCTCTTATATTCCCAAGGTCTTTCAATGACGCACACACCCCTTTCCCTTGTCGTCCTCGCCGCCGGCAAAGGAACTCGAATGAAATCAACTCAGGCAAAAGTTCTGCATGAACTTTTTTATGCCCCAATGCTTCACCACGTTCTTAAGGCAATTTCCCCTTTGCAACCTGCAAAAACAGTCATTGTCGTTGGCCATCAAAGAGAAGCAGTCGAAAAAAGCCTTTTAGATTTTTCCGTTGACACCGCATTCCAGAAAGAGCAACTCGGAACTGGCCACGCCGTCCTCTGTACTGAACCTCTCCTTGGAAATATGCAAGGGACTGTTATGATTCTCTGTGGCGACACCCCACTTATTCGGCCCCAAACCCTAAAGGCTATGGCAAATGCCCATACAAGCAACAAAGCAGTACTCACCGTAATGACCACAATACTTGACAACCCAACCCATTACGGTCGAGTCATCTGTGATTCCAACAATACTATACTTTCAATTGTTGAAGAAAAGGATGCTAGCTCTGAGGAAAAAGAAATTCATGAGATCAACGCCGGTATCTACTGTGTCGATGCAAAATTTCTTTTTTCCCATCTACGCTCCATTGGCACAAATAACAGCCAGGGTGAAGTTTACCTTACTGATATTGTCTCGCTTGCAGTCAAGGAAGGACACCGTGTCCACAAATACATTAACCCGCTCTCCCAGGATATCCTGGGTGTAAACTCCAGGGTTGAACTTGCCGAGGCTCAACGAGAACTGCAACAGCGTCGAAACAGAGCTCTTATGTTAAACGGAGTCGGTATGATATCACCCGAAACAACTCTGGTATCTCCCCAGACTCGTATTGATCAAGATGTCACCCTTCACCCGGGTGTTCAGCTCAGTGGTGATTCAACCATATCATCTGGATGTATCATTGAAACTGGAGCACTCCTGCATAATGTACATCTTGCAACTAACTGCCGAATAGGAGCTTACAGTTGTTTGAAAGGATGCAGCCTACTGCCAGAGACAATCACTCCTCCTCATACCAGTTCCTGCTGATTTCAGTTCTTTCTTCTGGATCTCCATGCTACTAGTCAACGAACAACCTGTCACTTTCCAGCAAGACAACAAACTGACCCTGGCAGAAATTTCAGCTCAGCACAAACCTGATGCCGACATCTTTATTCTCAATGGGTTTCCGGTCCCTCCCGAGACCCTGGTCAAAGATGGCGACTCCTGTACTCTCATACGCCGGGGTGAGATTCCCACTCCGGAAGAAATGGACACCTTGCTCTCTGCCAGGCACACACCTGGTATCCAACACAGAATCCGAAAAAGCTGTATCGCAATCCTTGGCCTTGGCGGACTCGGTTCAACCGTTGCCGGAGCAATGGCTAAAATCGGTATTGGCAAGATGCTCATATCCGATTATGATGTCATTGAACCGAGCAATCTGAATCGGCAGCATTATTTTGTTGATCAGATTGGAATGATGAAAACCAGAGCCCTCAGGGATAATCTTCTTCGGATGAATCCATCACTTTCTTTGCAGCTTATTGAAAAGAGATTGACTGAATCTGACCTTGCCGGCCTTTTTCGTCATGTCGATGTCTTGATTGAATGTTTTGATGATCCAGCCATGAAGGCCGCCACACTCCGTTCCGTACTCACACAAATGCCGAATATTGATTATGTGGGATCTTCCGGTATGGCAGGATACGGCGAAAACAACAGTATTATTACCAGGATGATCCGTCCCGGTATCTATATCGTTGGCGATGAAACATCTGCAGCGCAACCAGGACAAGGCCTGATGGCCCCAAGAGTTGGAATCGCAGCTCATCACCAGGCCAACCAGGCTCTCCGCCTGCTGCTGCAGGTTGATCCCAGGCGTGTCTCTGACCAATAGAAGAGGAATTCACAGATACAGACTCCTCAATTTGCATGAACTTGTCTAATTAATACTATAGAATGAATATTACGCTCAACGGTAAGCAAAAGGATCTCCCTTCATCCCAAACTCTTACACAACTTTTGGCCGATCTAGAACTTCCAGCAAAGACCATAGTCGTCGAGTTAAATACCATAATTATCCAACCTGATTCCTATGAGAAAACCAAACTCTCTGAAGGTGATCAGGTGGAAATAATACGATTTGTAGGAGGCGGCTGATATGCTGACCATTGCAGGGACTGAATTCAGTTCCCGACTCTTTCTCGGAACAGGAAAATTTTCCTCTTCCGCTGTTATGGCTGAGGCCATAGCAGCATCCGCTTGCCAGATGGTTACCGTGGCGCTGCGTCGTGTGGATCTTCAAAACCCAGATGACGACATCATGAAGGCCCTGGGGCAGCGAGAATACACCTTCCTGCCCAATACTTCCGGTGCAAGAAATGCTGAGGAAGCCATCCGTCTTGCCAATCTTGCCCGAGCAGCATGCGGCTCCTGCTGGCTCAAACTTGAGGTTACACCCGACCCCAGAACCCTTTTGCCTGATCCAATTGAAACACTGCGCGCAACCGAAAAACTGGTCAAAGATGGTTTCATTGTCTTACCTTATATGAATGCAGATCCCATCCTGGCTCTTAAGCTGCAAGATGCAGGTGCCGCCGCAGTCATGCCCCTTGGCTCACCCATTGGTACAAATCAGGGAGTGCTCACTGACTTTCAAATAGAAATTATCATTGAGCAGGCCAGGGTTCCCGTTGTGGTGGATGCCGGCATTGGAGCACCTTCTCATGCCGCCTATGCCATGGAGATGGGTGCAGATGCAGTTCTTGTCAATACCGCCATATCCGTGGCCGGAGATCCAGTAGCCATGGCTGCTGCTTTTGCCAAGGCTGTAGAAGCCGGCAGAAGCGCATTTGAAGCCGGCATGGGCCAGAGAAGCAAACAGGCCAGTGCATCTTCCCCTGAGACAGGTAACCTCTCTTCAAATCTTGAATTCCTCTCCTAAACATATGTTCCAGCCTCCAGATTTCAAACAACTGAGTAAGCAGATCCTCTGCTATACAACGGCAGACGTAGAAAAGGCCCTCTCTTGCCAACGTCCCGATCTGCATGACATCGGTGCCTTACTCTCTCCTGCAGCCGAACCCTACCTGCAGCAGATGGCAAAACTTTCATCAGAAATCACCCTGAACAGATTTGGCAAAACCACGCAACTCTATGCCCCCATCTATCTTTCCAACTACTGTACCAACCGCTGTGTCTATTGCGGATTTTCGGCAGACAATCATATCAAACGAAAATGTCTGACACTTGATGAGGCTGAGAAAGAGGCGGAAATCCTTCATGAACGTGGATTCCAACACATCCTTCTGGTCTCGGGTGAGGCGGAAAATGCCGTAAACATCGACTACATGGAAGCCATTGCCATTCGCCTGCGTGACAAGTTTGCAGCAGTTTCCATAGAAATCCAGCCCTTGTCCACAGAAGACTATCATCGACTTTTTCTCGCAGGAATTACTGCAGTAGCCGTTTACCAGGAAACCTATAACCGGGATCTCTATAAAAAAGTCCACCTCTCGGGTAAAAAAAGTGACTACGACTACCGATTGAAAACACCTGCCCGAGCTGCTGCCGCCGGCATGCGTGAGGTTGGTATCGGTCCCCTTTTAGGACTCTCCGACTGGCGTGCTGAAGGACTGAGTATTGCTTACCATCTCCATTGGTTACGCAAACAATTCTGGTCCACAGCCTTTACTGTCTCCTTTCCGCGCATGCGACCGGCAACCGGTGAATTTGAGCCCCTGCAACCGGTTTCAGAACGAAATCTCTCGCAACTCATCTTTGCCCTCCGCCTTTTCGATCCCGACGTCGGTCTCCTCGTCTCCACCCGCGAGGAAGCCCGTTACCGTGACGGAATGATAGGCCTCGGTCCCACCCGCTACTCGGCTGGTTCCTGCACTGCCCCTGGAGGCTATGGTAATAGTGATTCTGAAGGAGAGCAATTCAGTGTAGGAGACAACAGGACACTTGAAGAAGTCTGTGAGGCAATCAGAGAAAAAGGTTTTGATCCAGTATACAAGGATTGGGACAGTGAATTTCAGCATACTGCCTGAAAATATTTTATTCTCATCGAGAATGACAGTTGAGTCTAACGTAAGGGTACCTTGAAAAATTAGAATTTTCGTTCAAAATCGAGGCATGAGAAAAATTTAACGCAGGTGCCCTGCAAGGAATACCCTTGTGGTGCATGTATTAGATATTCCGAGGATAAAATTTTTCTCATAACGAAGAGTTTGGGCGTAAAGGCAAATTTGCAAGGTGTCCGTAAATCTATAAAAAATGAATACGCTAACTATTAATCCATCTTCTAATTGAGCGGAGCAAATCATGAGTGATCTAAAAAAAATGTATACCACCATTCTTGGAGACAGCTTTCCCTTGGATATGACCATCTCTTTTGGTGACCAGACTCTGGTATATCGAAAACGTACCTGGGGCATAAAAATGGAAGATGGCTCCGTTGATGAACGTGGTATCCGCTACGGTGAAAACCCTGATCAGGAGGCGGCACTTTACGAACTGGTCAACGGCAACCTGAGCCTGGGTGACTGCAGCTTTATCGAACCCGGCAATGGCCTGGTCTCTGCCATTGCCGTAGAAGATATGCTGCAGGTGGGAAAACATCCCGGAAAAATAAATCTGACAGATGTTGATAACGGCCTCAACATTATCAAGTACCTGCCCCATACGCCAGCCGCAGTTATCCTCAAACATAACAATCCCTGCGGTGCAGCAATGGGCTCCACTCTTTTTGATGCCTACAACAAAGCCAACCGCTGTGACCGCATTGCCGCCTTTGGCGGAGCTGTGATCATGAACCGTCCAGTGGATAACGATACGGCGAAATTGATGGCGGAAAACTATCTGGAAGTGGTCTGCGCCCCGGAATTTGAAGAAGGCAGCCTGGATATTCTGGCCAGTCGTAAAAACCTGCGTGTCATCAAGATGAACAACATCGACCGCCTTGCCGACTTTGAGAAATTCCGCTTCGTTGATTTCAAGAGCCTCATCGACGGTGGTCTCATCGCGCAGCAATCTGCTGTAAACTCCATTCGTTCCATTGAAGACCTCAAGCCTGCCACAACCACAAGAAAGGGCCAGGATTACAAATGCGACAGAGAGCCCACCCAGCAGGAAATAGATGACATGCTCTTTGGCTGGGCCATTGAGCACGGCGTGACCTCAAACTCGGTCCTCTATATTAAAGATGGCTGCACCGTGGGAATCGGCACCGGTGAACAGGATCGTGTCGGCGTGGCTGAAATCGCCGTTCATAAGGCCTATATCAAATACGCCGACATCCTCTGTTTCGACACCCATAAGATCCCTTACGCAGATCTCTGCCTGGAGATTTCACAGGGAAAACGTGATAAAGCAGAGAAAGAGGCCATCGATGCCCAGGTACAGCAAGATCGGGCAAACCTACCGGGCTCCGTTATGATTTCAGATGCCTTTTTCCCATTCAGAGACGGTGCCGATGTTGGAATCAACCAGGGAGTAACCGCCATCCTCCAGGCAGGTGGTTCCATGCGTGACTTTGAGACCATCCAGGCATGTAATGAGGCCGACCCACAGGTAGCCATGATGTTCACCGGTCAACGATCATTCAAACATTAATCGTTGTCACGTAAGGGAATAAAAGCTGAAGGTTCACTTCTCCAGGAGCCATCCTGGCCAATTCCCTGAACGGTTAACAATCAACATCTTACCCAAATACCAAAAAAGCGGGAAGGGCTGATAGCCCTTCCCGCTTTTACTCTTCTGCTTCTCCCCTCTCCCAGGAAACACATATTACAACGTATTTAATTTCATTACCAGTTCCTGAGCACTCACCAAACGCACTCGCTCCAGTAATTTACTCCGACATGTGGTCAATGCAGAAAGCGTTGCCTGGTTAGGATGTCCTATGCCTATTGCCCACCCCTTCTCTTCTGCGCTCAACACCAGATTTTCCAATTGCTTACAGACCTTATCCGGAGAATGGACATTATCGAGAAAGATATGACGTCGTGCAGCAGGGACGTTGGCAGCACGGGCTGCAGCAAGTCCTTGACTGTCAGCTGTGGTGAAACTGTCTACATAAAAGAGCCCCTGCGAGCGAATCAATTCCATCAAGTCCGCCATAACAGCTCGATTCTCCGTATAGAGAGAACCCATGTGATTATTAATTCCAACGGCATGCGGTACGGCTTGCAGATTTTGATCAAAGAGTATTTTCTGCTGTCGTCGGTCCTGCCCGGTCAGCAGAGCCCCCTGGCCGGGATCCCATTCTTTACTCTTCGGCTCCATGGGGAGATGCAAAAGGACGACACGCCCGGCCTGGAAAGCCTGCTCTTCAAGTTCCTGAGTAAAGGGAGCTGAGGGCAGGAAAGAAAAGGTCAGATTTATAGGCAAAGCAAGAAGCTCGGAGCCGATCTTTTCATGATATCCCATATCATCAATAATGATTGCCACCATAGGCAGATTGGAATCTCCAACCGGCTGGAGTCCCACAGGCAAATCAGGAATGATGGAATAGGGTTCTTCAAAGACAATATCAGCCTCATTGGATGACAGCTGAGCCCCATGAGCAACGGTGGTCCTGAAGAATATCACATAGCCTGCTGCTCCCATGGAAAAAAGTAGAAGTCCAAGTAGCATCAGAAACGAAAACAGCCTGGTGGTAAATATTTTCCCTGTACTCTTTTTTTTTCTTCTCCGAGTTGGAGCTCGTTTTTTTTTCTTATTTCTCTGACTCATAACTCACACAAAAACGATAAATAACCAATTAACTCTTTAAAAATAGACTCAGCGCTTGAAGCACTCACTTTAGGGTACCTTGAAAAATTAGATTTTTCGTTCAAAATCGAGGCATGAGAAAAATTTTACCGCAGGCATATATAGGATATTCCGAGGATAAAATTTATCTCATAACGAAGAGTTTGGGCGAAAAGGAAATTTTGCAAGGTGGCCTTTATTTATTTCTTGCCAGCACATACTCTGCCAAGGCCTGAAGAGTCCTCACTGGAGACACAGCCGTATCATCTGCAAAAACATCCAACCCTGCAACAGCATCGGCAACCAGGCTCTCAGCCCGATTTCGACTCAATGCATATCCGTCATATTTATCAATAAGGGCATAGGCCTCAGAAAATCCTGCTCGACGTGCCTCATCATTATCCAACAGAAAAAGAAGTCTCTTCTTATCTCCAGGAGTTGCAGAGGTCAAGGCAACAATCAGTGGAAGAGTCATTTTCTCCTCCTGAAAATCATTGCCCACAGCCTTGCCGGTTTGTTGTTCATCTCCTTGATAATCGAGGAGGTCATCAACAATCTGGAAGGCAGTACCGAGATTCAGTCCATAAGAAGCCAAGGCCTGTTGCTGAGACGAAGAGGCCCCTGCGGCGAGTGCACCGATTTCACAGGTTGCAGCGAGGAGCAAAGCCGTTTTCCCTCTGACCACGGCAAAATAATCTTCCTCGGAAAGATTGTGATTTCGTGCATTACGGAGCTGCAAAAACTCTCCATCGACCATGGCATTTGTTGCCCGGCAGAAAACCTCAAGGGATGCACTGCCGCCATGAGAACCAATGAGATACATGGAACGGGAATGGAGGAAATCACCACAGAGTATGGCTGCAACTTCACCAAAAGCCTTGTTCACAGAGGGTTTTCCACGGCGGATATCTGCCCTGTCAATGACATCATCATGAAAGAGGGTAGCAGCATGGAGATATTCAAAGGCAATAGCCAGATCATAGATTTTATCTCCCTGCAGACCGCATAGGCGGGCAGCCAGGACAACAAGAAACGGGCGCAAACGTTTTCCGCCGTTAAAAAGACCATACTCAAGAATTATAACCAGCAACGGATCCGCCTGCTCCGTCGCAGCCTGCAAGTCACGGCGCATGGCCTCTTCAATTTTTTCCACCTCCGGGCCAATGGCGGCCAGCAGCAGGGTATGGGGACTTTTTACATCTGTTTCTTCGGTCATACCTGGAATTCCTCTTTTATGAATCTGTTGCAAAAAAAATTTCTACCTCTTCAAGGGTTCGTACCACCGGTGATGGTGGCAGACTTGCCCGAAACATCCGACCGTAACCCTTTGTATAAAGACGAATATCCATGATTCCGATGACACCTCTGTCACTTGTCGAACGCATAAGACGTCCCACCCCCTGCCTGAGAGTCAGAATGGCCCGAGGAACCTGAAACTGAAAAAAAGGTTTCCCCCCTTCTTCTTCAATAGCCTTCATCCTGGACTGAATCACCGGATCGCTGGGAACTTCGAAAGGGAGTTTATCGATCAACACACAACTCAGCGAATCACCGGCAACATCGACTCCTTCCCAGAAGCTGGCCACTGCCAAGAGAACCGAATCGGTATTGTCACGAAACTGTTCCAGCAAGGCCTGACGCGAAGCACTCCCCTGAACCAGAACCGGATAATCAAGACGATCTTCAAGAAAATCCGCCAACATATCCATGGCCTTGAAACTGGTAAAGAGGACTAGGGCTCGCCCCCTGCTGATCTTTAACAGGTCATAAACACGCTGGCAAAGAGCATGACTATAGTTCTTGGCCGTGGTCTCCGGGAATCCATTTTCAGGTACATATAACAGAGTTCGCCCACTGTAGTCAAAGGGCGAATGAAGACGGAGCGTTTCACTGGACTCATCAATACCAAGTCGCTCCCGGACATAGCTAAAATCTCCGCTTGTGGTAAGTGTTGCAGAGGTCATGACACAGGTCTGAACAGAGGAATAGAGATTTCTTTTAAGTTCACCTGCCACATTAATAGGTGTAGCCGACAAGCTGATGGTCCGCTCCCGTCGCTCATACCAGTGGATAAAACCGCTCTCTCCCATCTGCTCAGTTCCGGCAATGTACAAAAAGTTGGCCTGCAACTCTTCAGCTCTAGTCGCAAACAGATTCCACACTTCACCGTGTACCGCCTGTTCCTGACAACGCTGAGAGAGCTGCCCCAGCCCTGCAGCAAGATTTCCCACCTCTTCCTGCCAGCTCTCTGTTTTTTCCTGCAGAGGGATAAGCGGGTATCTACCTCTAGCAGCAGGAAACAGGGTGGCAAAACCAGTAAGTCGCTGTTTCAGTCCACGGCCATATCCAACAAGGCTGTCAAACTGCGAAGTCGCCAGGCCTGATTCTGCCTGGCGCTCAATATCAGCTAAGAGATCCAACAGTTGATACTGACTGAAATGTTTGCCAAAAAAATTCGAGGCCACATTTTCCAAATGATGTGCCTCATCAAAGATAACTGCCTGGTATCGGGGAAGAATCTCCCCAAAACCCGCCTGGCGCAGAGACAGATCGGAAAAGAAAAGGTGGTGATTGACAATAAGAAGCCGCGCCGATCCTGCAAGCTTACGTAGCCGATTGACGAAACAGAGTGTAAATTCGGGGCAGTCACTGCCCAGACATTGATTTGACTGGGCTGAAATCCTGGGCCAGAGCGGTGAGCGATCAGGGAGCCAGGAGAGTTCTGCTCTATCACCAGTAGCAGTCGTTTCCAGCCAGCGCTCAATCTTACTTCCCTCTCTGTCCTCCAGCAAAGATGTCTGAGGATTACTGCGATACTGAAACCAACGATAATGACAGAGATAATTCTGTCTTCCCTTTATACACAGAACCGGAATATCCACTCCCAAGACCTTTTCAAGAAGGGGGATTTCTTTTTTTATAATTTGGTCCTGGAGATTTATGGTTGCAGTCGAAATCACGACCCGTTGACCGGAAAGCAGGGCCGGAGCCAAGTATGCAAGGGTCTTCCCGATACCTGTTTCCGCCTCCACCAGCAATACGGCACTCTTCCCATCTTCCCTTTTATCTCCCTCCTCAAGGACAGCGGCCACGGCCTCGGCCATATGCAACTGCCCCTCCCGAGGTTCAAAAACAGAAAGCCCTGCAGAAAGCTTCCCCCCTGATGCAAAAATATCTTTCACTCACAATCCCCCAAAACATCCATTGCTATTTCAACTACCTGTGGCGAAACATCACCCAATGCCCTGCGTACACCCTCAAGAGCTTCCGGGGATCCTATGATCCCTAGAACACTGACGGCTTCACCACGAACATACGATGGACCGCTTTCAATTGCCTGAAGAAGAGAAGGAATGGCCAAAGAAAGATCTTGAGGATGCTGAGACTTCAATTCCTCAAAAAGAACGGAGATCCCCAGACGGACATTAAATCGTTCATCATCCAGAATTTCTCCGACCCAATCATAATATAAGGGCTCACGTTTAAACATCTCAAAAATATTTTCCACATGCCCCATCTCCAGAAAATCACCAATAACCGCTTTCAATTCATCATCACTCACTTCAGTTTTCAACAAATCTCTCCGTCTGGATTATTTTCCCTCATCAGATCAAAACCACTAAGGTATCAAATAACAGGTTAAAGGCAGCAGAAAAACACGGCCCTGCATTTAATGGAACCAAAACGTTTGCAAGGTTTTCCCCCTAGGTTCTCCCCTTAAACTTAGCCCCCTTACCAACTCATCATGTATAATTTATCAACAGCTTATACGATTTTTGCTTTCCTTTTTCAACCAGCCCTGTACAATCTACTTTTGACAGCAGCCTACAATATTTTCAATACTCAGCCTCAGCTTTCCTTAGCAGGACTCCAGAATGGTTGAACTTCCATCCTCATCCCAGGCCAACGAGAGACGCTCATCATGCGAATACCTTGAGCCTGGAGAATCAGTTGTTATCGTTGACGATTCGCCTGAAATTCTCCTGATTTTTGAAAGTCTTCTCACCACTGAAGGGTTCACCGTTTTTACAGCTACAAATGCCACCGAACTTTACCAGATCCTGGGAAATGAAAATATCGCCTTAATCCTTCTCGACATTGGCCTTCCTGACAGCGATGGGACAGAAATACTTGCAGATATTGTTCCCCGTTTTCCAGACCTGGGAATCATCATGCTAACCGGTAGCGTAGACCTCAAAGTTGCCATGGACTGCCTCCGTCAGGGCGCAGATGACTATCTGGCAAAACCGGTGACGCTGGAAGAGTTTAGCCTGTCTGTCCGCAAAACCCTGCAAAAACGCAGACTAACCATTGACAACCGACGCTATCAACGGCAACTTGAACTCACCAACTACAGGACCAGATTTCTTCACCAACTCAATCTGAAAATGAACAGTGCCTACCTGAGCACCGTTGAACTGGATTCCATTCTCCAATCTATCCTGGTGGGGATCACAGCTGAAGAGGGATTGAAATTTAATCGAGCCTTTTTGCTACTCTTTAATAAAGAGCACACAGAACTGCAGGGAAAGATGGCCATCGGTCCGTCATGCCGGGCCGAAGCAGGTCGCGTCTGGGACGAAATCAAACAAAAAGACATGCATCTTGCCGACATCCTTGACGAAGTAAGAACCTGCTGTCTGAATGGTGATAAGGAAATTAACGAAATCGTCCAGAGCCTGAAAATCCCGGTCAGTGACCAGGATCATATTCTGATACAGGCCTGTAGTACGCGTACAAGCATCAACGTTTGTGAAGGAAAGGCTGATGGAGCACCAGTATCGGATCAGCTCCTTGATATCCTTGGAGAGGACAATTTTATTACAACCCCTCTTTTTTCTCCAAATAAATCTCTGGGCGTCCTCATTGCAGACAATTTTATCACCCGTCATCCTATTACACCGGACGATATCAATGCCCTGGAGATCTTTGCAAGTCAAGCCAGTCTTGCCATTGAACATAGCCATCTCTACCAGGATATGCTCAGCAAGATTGAAGAACTGGAACAGGTTACCCAGGAGCTGGAAAAAAACAAAGACCTTCTCATAGAAGCTGAACGTTATTCAGCCCTCGGTCATATGTCCGCACAACTGGTTCATGCTATCCGCAACCCCATCACCTCCATCGGTGGTATTGCCAGGCTCCTTGCCAAAAAAACTACGGAGGAAAAGAACCTCAAATTCCTCGATATGATGATTCTGGAATCGGGAAAAATCGAGTCCACCCTGGAAGATCTCTTCAACTTCGTGGGCGAGGAGAAGCCGGAAAAATTTATGCAGCCCCTCTATCCCCTGATTCGCAAAAGTATCATACTCTTCTACGGAACCATGAAAAAGCAGTCAATTCAGTACCAGCTGGACCTCCCTGCCCCCGATCCTCTCCTCTTTATTGACTCAAAAATGATCAGACAGATGCTGCTGCACCTGATCAGAAATGGCATTGAAGCCATGCCCTCCGGCGGCACGCTGAGCATTTCCAGCGAAGAAAATGAAGCCGATGTCACTATCACCATAATCGACACAGGTGATGGCACAGCCAAGGCCAATATGGCACGACTGGTAGATCCCTTTTTCACCACCAAGACCTATGGTACCGGCATGGGACTGACTCTGGTAGAAAAAATCATTTCTGAGCACCAGGGACGTTTTTTCCTCAGTCACAGTGAGGCAGGGGGCATGATAGCCAGGATTATGCTTCCCAAAACAGCAATAGAGCATAGCGAAACGCAGAAGAAACCTTAAGGGTGGCCTTAAAAGATACGTTTCACCCTTCCCCCTCTGCTCTCTCTTCTCCGCGCAAACCTGAAAGAATAGCCCCAAAGATGGAAAGAACAGCAGTCAAGCTGAGAGTGAACTGCAGCGCATGCATAAAATTCTGAACCTGATTCTGCTGAAAATGTTTCAGGTCCAGCCCTCCACTGAGACTTGAGAAAATTATACCAAAAACCAGACCCGCCAGAGAAACCCCTGCCAACATCCCAAAATTTCTTGCCGTTGCCAACATCCCGGAACTCACCCCTGTCTGATCAGGTCTGACTTTCTTGAGGACAGAGGCACTGTTGGGAGAGAGAAAGAGGGCCTGGCCGGCACCGAGAAGCATCAAACGCCAGGCAACACCAGGCGCTGAACTGTCCACGGCAAGAAAGCAGAGAAGCAAAAGGGCAAAGGCGGTGAGCCCAAGTCCTGAAGTCGTCAACAACCGTGCTCCTATCCGATCATAGAGATATCCGGACAGTGGCGAGACAATAAAAACAGAGACCGGTACCGCCATCATCACAAAACCAATCCGTTCCACAGACAGTCCCAGGATATAATCCAGATAAAACGGCATGAGGATGAGCACAACAAAGAGAACAGTGAAAGATAAGGCCGCACAGAAAATTGCAATGCCATAGGAGCGAATGCGAAAAAGAGACAGTGGAAACAGGGGAGCCTGCTGTTGCAACTCTACTCTGACAAAAAGTGTGAGAAAAAGAAAAAAGAGTCCCCCTTCAAGCAGAAGAACCTTTCCGGAAAATCCAGTGTGATGGGTACTGAGCATCACTGCCAACGTAATCATCCCTGTCCAGAGGAACATCCCTGACCAGTCGAAGGGAACGTGTTGCCCTTCTCGTTGATTCCTGGATGGCAAGAGAGGGAGGAGAAAAATCCAGCCAATAACGAAAAACGTAAGACTGACAGGTACTGTGACCAAAAAGATAACCCGCCAACTATAGGCATGAATAAGAAAACCGGAGATAACCGGCCCACTCATCAGACCAACAGAGGTGGCAATACCGATAAGCCCCAAAGCCAAACCCAATTGACCGGCAGGAAAAACCCTTTTAATGATTGCAGGACCGGTTGCCATCATCATGGCCGCACCCAGTGCCTGCAGGAAGCGAAAAAAAACTAACTGCCAGAGAGTTGCTGAAAGAAAGCAGGCCATGGATCCGACTGTAAAAACCAGCATCCCCAAGAGGTAGACACTCCCCTTTCCGACTCGATCAGCCATCCGTCCCCAAAAAAGCAACGAGATGGTGATGGTAAGCAGGTACATAAGCACCACCCATTCAGTCTGGGGCAGAGTTGTCCCAAAACTGCGCATGATACTGGGCAAGGCCACATTGATCATGGAACTGTCCATGGTAGAGAGAAAAACTCCCACAGCAACCATAAAAAAGACGGCCCATTTTTTAGAAAAACAACAACGCATCATAAATTAATCAAATTAGTTATAGGGTACCTTGAAAAATTAGAATTTTCGGTCAAAATCGAGGCATGAGAAAAAAACACTATTGGCCCGCTGAATCTGGTTAAACCAATGAAGAAACAAACAGTCCTCTTTCCCGCACACCCAAAGCGTCTGAGGTAAGCCTATAGCGTCACTGCGAGTTCCTGAGCGTCTGCCTAATTGCGTTATCTTTTCAAGATGCTCAACACATCCAAATTAAATATGCACCATATAAGCCACATGACAGCTGAGTAGTTACAATGAAAAGAGAAAAACAAAAAGGAAAAACAGGACAATTTCTTCCAGGAAA
>JAQYVF010000076.1 GCA_030145625.1 Desulfocapsa sp.
GGAGGGATTCGAACCCTCGGTGGAGTCTAACCCCCACACTCGCTTAGCAGGCGAGCACCATCGGCCTCTCGGTCACCTCTCCAAGATGGCGGAGGAAGTAGGATTCGAACCCACGGTACTTTCGTACAACGGTTTTCAAGACCGCCGCCTTAAACCACTCGGCCATTCCTCCACACGATGATCCTTTTAACACTTGCGCAACAAAGTGTCAATATTTTGAGAAGTATGAAAAAAAGGATAAACTGAAACACAACATTACAAATGTGAGATAAAAACAACAAATAGCGAAAAACCCAAAACTAAAATAACATATTTGTGAGAAACGTTCGATAAAGTGTGGGATAAATGGTAAAGCACACGTAATAATTTAAAAGTGAGCAAAAAGCGTAATCGAAGAGATAACGAGAATCAGCCGAGACAATATTTTTTATGATTATCATTCAACCTCAGCCCAACAAGAGGCAATCCAAATGGCACATTGATATCTCACAACCACTCCCTTGCCACAAAGTCATTCCTACCTACGCAGGAATGACATAGAGATGAGCTGAAGATTAGTGGTAATCAACGTACAATCCGGCATGCCGGGTCAAATTTTAAGACTAACAAAAGATTATTAGAATCAGGTTGTTATGTTTTTGTTAGTTAGAAAAATATTTTTTATCCAGTCGTATTCAAAAAAATAACTCTTATATTTTTACTATATTGTCTCAGTATTCATCCTGTGGGCATAATGAGTTAGCGATAGACAATTTTACAGTCATCCCTGAGGAAGCCAACAGAACCGATACCCATGCAAGAACAAAACGATATAACAACACAACTTGAAGACTTAAGTTCGCTATATGAGATCACCAAAAATCTCGCCTCTTCAACGGATTTAAAAGAGTGCCTGGAACAAACCATGGCAACTCTTGATAAAATGAAAAAGATGGAAAACGGAACCGTGACCATCATCAACCCGTTGACAGGAAAACTCGAAATTGAGGTCGCTCATGGAATCAATGCTGAAGGGCGAAAACGTGGAAAATACCAGATAGGGGAGGGCATAACAGGAAGGGTTGTAGCCTCGGGAGAACCAATCATCGTACCCCACATAGCAAACGAGCCAAAGTTCTTAAACAAGACTAGAGCCAGGGGAGATCTCAGCAATCAGATACGTTCCTTTATCTGTGTACCCATACGAGGTGGAAAACAGGTAATTGGTGCACTTTCTGTTGATCGTCTTTACCAAGACGGTATTTCAGGACAGGCCGAAGCAGATCTTCGTTTTCTCATTATTCTCAGTACACTTATAGCACAGACCACACATAGAATCCAAAAAGTTAATCAGGAGCAGGAAGAACTGAGGGTAGAAAACCTGAAACTCAAACGAGAACTTTCCGAGAAAAATAAAATCAATGATATCATAGGTAATTCCAGCAGAATGCAGGAAGTGTACGAGATGATTTTCAGGGTGGTTGACTCCAACGCTACAGTTTTACTTCGTGGGGAGTCGGGTACAGGAAAGACACTGGTGGCAAAGGCCCTGCATTATAATGGAAAGAGAAAAGCAAAACCCTTCATTGTCGTTAACTGCTCAGCTCTTCCAGAAACATTGTTGGAAAGCGAGTTGTTTGGCCATGAAAAAGGGGCATTTACAGGTGCTACGGAACGAAAAATAGGCAGGTTTGAACAGGCAGAGGGCGGCACCCTGTTTCTGGATGAGATTGGAGAAATCAGTCATGCTGTTCAAATAAAACTTCTGAACGTCGTTCAGGAACGAACCTTCCAGCGCCTTGGTTCTGGAAAATCGATCGCTTGCGATGTAAGGCTGGTTGCGGCAACCAATCGTGACCTTGAAAGTGCAGTAAAAGAGAAGAATTTCAGAGAAGACCTCTATTATCGTTTGAATGTTTTTCCGGTATACATGCCGTCACTTCGTGAAAGAAGAACAGATATTCTCCTCCTGGCGGAATTTTTTCTTGAGAAGTATGCACAGGAAAACCATAAAACAATACAAAGAATATCGACTCCCGCCATTGATATGCTAATTCAGTACCATTGGCCAGGGAATGTAAGAGAGCTACAAAACTGTATGGAACGTGCAGTGTTGATTTGCGATGACGATACCATCAAAGGAATTCATCTACCTCCAACCTTGCAGACCTCGGAATCAATAAACTCAGAGCATAATCCACTATCGCTGTCAGCATCAGTGGAAAATTTTGAAAAAGACCTTATCATTGAGGGATTGAAAAAAAATCGGGGAAATCAGACAAAAACTGCTAAATATTTAGATACCAGTCTGCGGATCATCAACTACAAGATACATCAATACAATATTGATCCTAAAAAATTTAAAATCAGTGCTAAATGAACCTTCTTCTCCATGTCTGCTGCGCTCCATGTACCATCTATCCGTTGAGCAGACTACGCAAACAAGATATTAAAGTCACAGGGTATTTTTATAACCCAAATATCCATCCTTACAAAGAATTCCGACGGCGCCTGGCATCGCTTAGAGATTTCGCCGACAAAAGTAACTTCAAAATAGAGCTAGAAACTGAATATGGCCTGACGGAATATTTGCAGCAAATTGTATTTCATGAAAAAAAAAGATGTCCTATCTGTTATACAATGCGCCTTGAACAAACTGCGCAACATGGTGTAAAAATTGGTGCTGAAGCCTTTTCAACGACACTCCTGTACAGTAAATATCAGAATCACAAGTCCATAATAGATATTGGCAAGACAATAGCTAAAAAATACGGTATCGAATTCTACTATGAAGATTTTCGCGAGGGCTGGCAGGAAGGTATAGATAAATCCATTGCAATGGACCTCTATCGTCAACCCTATTGCGGATGTATATACAGTGAGCAGGAACGATACGACAAAAAATTACAAAAGAAATTAAAAGCTCAGTCGAAAATTGATTGAAATAAACAAATTTGAATAGTGTAAGAAAAGAAAAAGAGGAAAAAAATGGTCACTATACTTGTGCTGGCAACAACAAATAAAAATAAGATAAAAGAATTTCAGGAAATGGTGAAAGATTTTCCGATTGAGATCAGATCAGTTGGTGATTTTGGCCCCATTCCTGAGTGTATCGAAGATGGCGAAACTTTTGATGACAATGCCTACAAAAAGGCCCTGCACACAGCTAAAATCCTTGGGCTCCCGGCCATATCAGATGATTCTGGTCTTGAAGTTGAAGCATTGGGTGGGGCACCGGGAGTCTATTCTGCCAGATATGCAGGAGAATCGGCAACTGATGAAGAAAACTGTGATAAATTATTGCAGGAGCTGGCAGAGGAAAAAAACAGAAAAGCTGCCTTTAAATGTGTCCTTTCTATCGCAGTACCATCCGGTCCGGCCTTGACTTATGAAGGGAGTTGCGAGGGTGTGATCCTGAAAGAAAAACGTGGAGAATCTGGCTTTGGCTATGATCCCCTCTTTTTATATGAGCCCTTTAATAAAACATTTGCTGAATGCAATATGGAAGAAAAGAACAAGGTTAGCCACCGAGGAAAGGCTCTTGCTGAATTAAAATCAGAATTTGAGAATGTGTTAAAGTGGCTTAATCAGC
The DNA here is from genome assembly GCA_030145625.1 of Desulfocapsa sp. Classification (GTDB taxonomy): domain Bacteria; phylum Desulfobacterota; class Desulfobulbia; order Desulfobulbales; family Desulfocapsaceae; genus Desulfocapsa. Next base: position 3,572 of record JAQYVF010000076.1, read on the forward strand.
GCATTACAGAAGAAAAACCACCTAAACCCGATCATAGTGAATTTGAAGGAAATGACTGGTCAAAATAACAGATTATCCTCTGCCCAGTGATAACCTGGGCCAGAGGAAATCCTGATTACCACTCTTCAATTCTTCTTCTAAAGCGTTGGATCTGTTTTCTGCGGATTTCACCCATATTTAACCGGTAAATATCCCGCGGAAAGAGAAACTCAGCCACTCCTGTATCAAAAATACGTTTTACTTCATACTCATCATGGGCCACATCACGCTGATAAATATAATTTAAATACGAACGATTAGTGTGAATGATAAATTCAACTCTCATCCCCCCGAGCCGCGCGAAAAATTTGAGCATGGGGGTTTTGGCTGAACTTCCCGTAGCAGTTCCTGTGTACTCCCCACCTGTAAGTGTATCCGAGATATCCTCCAGAGTCATAAACGAATCGGCCTTCACGGCACTTCGAGTCAGATGTCGAACAAAACATTTCACATCTGCCACTGAGTTGAGAACAGCCATCAAACCTAACTCATCATCAACGGAAGTAGCAGGGTTTTTCTCATTTTTGCGTAGTAATTTTAAAACCTTGTCAGATGGATGTTTTTTTCGGATCGTGACATAGATAGGGATTTCGCGTCCCTTATTACTAAATGTCCTCCGTTTAACAAGTGTGAGTTTTTCTCCAACAACCGGTGTCATCTGTAGAGCCTGTTCTTCAGAGACGACCTGGACCTCCTCACAACTGAAATCATCTTCGCAGTGACGGCTGTGAAGATAATCAATTTTCAAGTCACCTATCTGAAGACTGGGACTCCAGACATGAATATTAAGAAAGGTGATAAAATCGGAAAACTTTTTTTCAATATCAGTTTCTCGTTCACGCTGATCAATGGAGCCGGCAAGATTCATTAAAACCAATTTTCTCTTCGCCTCAAAACGTGCCTTCTTGTGAAAATGCTCATCAAAAAAAATAAGAAGGAGGTCCACTGGATCATGGGTTGTCTCTATCTCATTAGTTGTCTCGATGTGTGAACTGTATGGTGCCAGCACCTTGGCTCGTAAAGAATTAACAACATCATCGGCGGTTCTGGCATAATCACGGAGATAACGTCTAATATCCTGTCCGGATTGGTCAATTCCAAACATATTACCAAGGAGGATACGAGCACGGTGAGCAGCGGAATCTCTCAAGGATTGAGTATAAATAAGAGAAAGTATATCGTCAAAAACAGCAACTCCAAGAAAATCAAAAATCTGGCTGCGAACAGCACGGTATTTGGTCTTCATGAGCTGATCTCCCTGAAAACTTTTAATCCACTCCTTTGCCTCATCTGAAAATGGATGCACGAAAGGGGGGATATCTCGGACAGAAAATGGACCATCTTGCAGCATTGAGGTGAAGATAGATTCCTTATCCAATATACTCATATTTCCTTCCTTAACCTGGTAGCCAAAAATTCGTTTTTCCCAAACCCTATACCTATTCAAAACTACTATAAAAGCGATAGATCAACAAATTTCTCTCAATTAAAGAGAGGGCGTGAGTGCCTGCTTTGCCCTTGTTTTTTCCTGGATGATCTGGTTAACTTTAACGATATGGAATTCTTCCTTTTTCTTGTGCAGGAGGTGATACGGGAATGACAAACGAACAGAATGTAACATTGCTTACACAAATAATTAAACAGTTGGAACAGACAGTTGCTGAGCAAGAAAATATAATTACCTCCCTGAAAAACAACACCTCCGACCTCATTCACTCCGTCTCATCCGAAGGACATTTTCTCTTTGTCAACCAAGCCTGGAAAGACACCTTGGGATATAGTGACGAAGATCTTCAAACCCTGAAACTCATGGATATCGTCGATCCTGAGTGCCTGGGAAAATGTAAACTTATCTTTCATGATCTGCTTGCAGGGCAAAAAATCGACAGAAACAACACAGTATTTATTACTAAAGACGGCAAAAAAATAACGGTTGAAGGCCGTTGCAACACACGTTTTGTTAATGGCAAAGCTGTAGCTATGACAGGAATTTTCCGAAACCTTAGTGAGCAACAGATAAATGCCAAAGCCCTGATAGAGAGTGAAGAACGTTACCGAGATTTATTTGAAAACACAACAGACCTCATTCAACTCGTTGCTCCCAATGGTCATATTCTCTATGTAAACCGAGCATGGAAGGAAACATTTGGCTACAGTGATGAGGAAATATCAAAACTCTCCATCTTTGAACTCATCTCGCCCGACTGTCAAAACCACTGTGAACAGGTATTCCAAAAAGTTATTACCGAACCAAAAATCAACTATATTGATACCGTTTTTACCTCCAAGGATGGCCGAAAAATAAGTATTGAGGGTAATGCCATCTGTAAATTTGTTGGTGGTAAGCCCATTAGGACCCAATGTATCTTCCGCGATGTAACCCAGAAAAAAAAGATGGAAGAAGAACTGCACAAGGTACAGAAAATCGAATCTCTAGGTGTTCTTGCAGGAGGTATTGCTCATGATTTCAACAATCTTCTGACAGCCATCCTGGGAAACATTTCTTTGGCTAAAATGCATGTCAGTTCCCCGGAAAGGGTAACCAACTATCTTGAAAACACAGAACGGGCTACCCAGCGCGCCAAAGGCTTGACCCAGCAGCTTCTCACCTTTTCCAAAGGCGGAGCACCTATTAAGCGCACCACAACCATAAGCGACCTTATCACTGATTCCACTGCCTTTATTCTTAGAGGATCAAACGTTAACTGTAAATACGATATCAAAAAAAATCTTTGGTCTGCAGAAGTAGACGAAGGACAACTCAGCCAGGTTACACAAAATCTGGCCATCAACGCCAGCCAAGCCATGGTTAATGGTGGAAGTATCACCATACGTGCCAGAAATAAGATCCTTGAAACCGAAACAGTTCATCCCCTGCCTCCGGGAAAATATATTGAAATTCAATTTGAAGACCAGGGCTGCGGCATTGCAGAGGAAGATCTTTCTAAAATTTTTGACCCCTATTTCACCAGTAAAGAGTCAGGCAGTGGGTTGGGTCTGGCTATATCCTATTCCATTATCAAGAATCATGATGGACTGATTCAGGTCCGCTCAACTCTCGGTAAAGGAACAATTTTTACTATTTATCTCCCTGCATTCTCCGGTTCCGCAACCCAAGCCACCACCACGGTCAAAGAAAATAGCTCTCCTTCACCAATAAGGGGACGCGTCCTGGTTATGGATGACGAAGAGATTGTTCGTGACATCTCTGTGGAAATTTTAGAATGCCTCGGTTGTAAAACCGCCGTTGCCGCAAACGGTCACGAAGCCATCACCCAATACATGCGAGCAAAGGAGGAGAACAAACCATTTGATATACTGATAATGGATCTGACCATACCCGGAAGTATAGGCGGATTGGAGACCCTTGAAAGGCTCCTTGTCCTTGATCCGGATGTTAAAGCGCTGGTTTCAAGTGGATATGCCAACAACCCGGTTATGGCCAATTACAAAGAATACGGCTTTTGCGGGGTAGTCCCCAAACCCTTTATGGTGGAAGAGTTAAACAAAATACTCAGTACCGTTCTTCCTCCGATCAATAGCTGACTATTCTTCCGGAAAACCAGTATGTCTCGTCTGTGAACTGTAAAGGTTTGCAGCTGCAAGAGTTAAAGCTATCACCGATGGACCGATAATCAATCCCCAGAAACCAAAACTGGCAATTCCCGCAAGAATAGAGAGCAGGATAAGGATCTCGTTCATGGTATACTCAAAACCAAAAATTCGTTTGAGATAAGCAATAAAGATCATTCTCAATATATTATCAATGAAAAAGCCCATGACAACCCAGACAACCATGAGGATAACTACCACATTAAAATAATGAGAGGCAAAAATCTCAAGAGCAACAACCGGTATATAAACAAGAGCTGCTCCGACAATGGGAATAACTGAACAGAATCCGGCAAGAACACCCAGATAAAAGGCATTATAATCTCCGATAAAGGCCATGAGAATGCCAAAAGTCAAACCTTGCGCTATCATGTTAAAAAGAGTGCCGTAAAAGACAACAGCTACGGTACCGGTACACTCACGATAAAGATATTTTTCATCTTCAAGACTGGTGGGCATAACCCGGGCGGCAAAGAAAAGAATCTGCCGTCCATAAAGATTGAAAAGAAAGTAAAAAATGAGAATCCAGGCAATCTGAACCATCAATCCTCCAGCACCGGAGGCCACTCCATTTACCGTCTTATACAAAGCCTCCATGGAAACACCAGCAAGCATTGAACTCCCTTCGGTCTTTAATTTCTGAAGAAAATTATGAAGAATAGGAATGGAATCTGTAAAGGCCACCATTTTGTCTACCATTTCCAGAGTAACCTGTTTGATATGTTCCAAATTTACCCCTGACATCTGGGTATAGGTTTCGGAAACAAAATAGACCAGAGGAGCAAAAATAAGACAGAGAAAAAAAAGGGTGAGAAGGGTGGAAACAAGAATATGACTTCGTTTTTTTATAAAAGGCGGTATGGAAGTTTGCTCAAAAAGCTTTACCAGTGCAGAAAAAGCATGACTGGTACAGAGCGCCAGGACGGCAGCTACAAGGATATAATGAAGATAAGAGGAGAAAAGATAGAGTGAGGCAGCGACTAGAAACAGGGTAAGATAAGAAAGAAAACGAAGTCCTTCATCACCATTTTTCGGCTTCATTTTTTTCTCTATGTATGATTTTTAGACTGAATATTAAAAATATATGTAATAACCATTCAAACTCAGCCAAACAAGAATAAACCCAGTCAATATTTTACTATTTAACAATTATTTCATTTCGATAAAGTCATTCCCGCATAAGCGCGAATGACATCGTGTGCCTTCTATTCAACCTTCAACTCCCTGGTAAGAAGATCATTTACTGCCATAGAGCAATCCTTATCTTCATAGAGGATCTTATAAACCTGCTCTAAAATGGGCATATCCACTCCCATACGCTGAACCAGATCATGAACGGATTTAGTGGTCTTGACTCCTTCTGCCACCATTTCCATTTCTTCCAGAATCATGGAAAGCTTTTTCCCCTGGCCAAGTTTTAAGCCAACAGTACGGTTTCGACTGAGATCACCTGTACAGGTCAGGACAAGATCGCCAAGTCCACTCAACCCGGAAAAAGTAACAGGATCAGCCCCCATAGCAACTCCCATGCGCGTGATTTCAGCAAGCCCTCTGGTTATAAGAGCCGCCCGACTGTTCAGTCCATATCCGAGACCGTCACAGATTCCTGCCGCAATAGCCACTATGTTTTTCAGGGCAGCACTGATCTCAAGACCAATCATATCCTGAGCTGCATAAACCCTGAACCGCTCACTGAAAAAAACCTTCTGCAGAACCTTGGCCCTGTCCAATTCATCACAACCGATGGTGACCAGTGTGGGAAGACCTTGGGCTACCTCTTTGGCAAAAGAGGGTCCTGACAGCACAGAAAGGGTCAAATTTTTACGATCGAGATCTTTCCCAAGGGTCTGCCCCATAACCTGCGTCATTGTCATGAGAGAGCTATTTTCAATGCCTTTCACGGCAGAGACAATAAAAGATCCTTTTTCAAGAAAGGGAGCCAGTTTTTCAAAAACAGAACGAAAGCCATGGGAAGGGACAACCATACAAACCACGGATGCTCCCTTAACTGCTTCCTCAAGACTGGTAGTAACTTGCAGGGAAGGAGGGAAAGAGAACCCGGAAAGATATTTTTTATTTTCCCGATCTTTTTCCAAGGCAGCCACATGCTCTTCATTGTGACCCCACAGCACGGTATTTATTCCTTTTCCGGAAAGAACTCCGGCAATGGCCGTTCCCCAGGAACCAGCACCAATAACTGCAATTTTTTTAACTATCGAATTACTCATCCGTTTTCTGTTCTACTTCTACTTCCCCTTCCTCATCCTCTGATTCATCTTCAGGGGCTACTAGATCCATTGCCACCACTCGTTCTTCATCAGCCAGATTAATGAGACATACTCCCTGAGTCGTACGCCCAATGATTCGGACATTTTTGAGAGGCATGCGGATCATTTTCCCGGAATCGGCAATGAGCATGACCTCATTTTCTTCATCTACCTGCATAGCGCCAACCACTTTACCGTTCCGCTCACTGACCTTAATAGCTATGATCCCTTTTCCGCCACGTCCCTGAATACGATGTTCCTTCACTGGAGTCCGTTTTCCATAGCCGTTTTCAGTGACGGTGAGAATAGAATCATCGGAAGAAATGACAATGGCAGCAACCACAACATCATTTTCTTTTAACCTGATACCCCTAACACCGGCCGCTGTTCTGCCCATGGTCCGGATATCGGATTCATGAAAATGGATAGAGGCCCCATTTTCAGAAACAAGAAAGATGGTATCATCACCATTTAAGATATGAGCGGCTATTATTTCATCATTTTCGTTAATGGTCAAAGCCTTTTTACCTCGTTTGCGAGGCTTGACAAATTCTTGGAGACTCGTCTTTTTTACCCTGCCCAAACGGGTAACCATCAGAATCGTTTTCTCGGTTCCCTCATTACTCAACTCAGAAATTGGCAGAATGGCAGCAACCTTTTCACCTTCTGCCAGATTGAGAAGATTCACAATGGCCTTACCCCGTGCAGTACGGCCGGCAAGCGGTAACTGGTAGACCTTACGCCAGAAAATCTTGCCATGATTGGTAAAGAAAAGAAATGTATCATGGGTACAAGCCACATAAAGGTTAGATACAAAATCTTCCTCGATATTCTTGACCCCAAATACTCCCTTTCCTCCACGGTGCTGGGAACGATACAAACTTACCGGATTGCGCTTAATATAACCGGAATGAGTAACGGTAACTGCCATATCTTCTGGAGTAATCATATCTTCCGGTAGAATTTCATCAACAGCATCGATAATTTCAGTACGTCTCTCATCCCCATAGGTCTCTTTGATTTCCACAAATTCATCACGGACAATCTTCATGACCAAGACTTCATCAGCTAAGATAGTTTTTAATCGATCAATCTCGATCATAATAGCCTTATAGTCATTAATGATTTTATCCCGTTCAAGACCGGTAAGGCGTTGCAGACGCATATCAAGAATAGATTGGGCCTGAATTGATGAAAGATCAAATCGACTAATTAAATCCACCTTGGCTTCAACCGGATTCTTTGAACTTCTAATCAGTTTCACTACCTCATCAAGATTGGTAATGGCTATTTTTAGGCCTTCAAGAAGATGAGCCTTTTCTTGAGCTTTATTTAATTCAAAGGCAGTTCGACGATAAATTACCACCTTCCGGTGAAGAATAAAGTGTTCCAGGATTTGCTTCAGATTAAGGACTTCCGGTCTATTATTAACAATGGCCAGAAAAATAATACCAAAAGAGCGCTGCAGGGGGGTCATTTTGTAAAGCTGATTGATAACCACTTCCGCTATCTCGTCCTTTTTGAGTTCAATGACTATTCTAAGACCTTCTCTATCTGATTCATCACGGACTTCGGAAATAGATTGAATTTTCTTTTCCTTCACCAAGAGGGCAATTTTCATCACCAGAGTTGCCTTATTCTGCTGATACGGAATCTCATCAATAATAATGGCTTCTCGCTTTCCTCCCTTTATCTGTTCAATATGGGTGGTGGAACGCATAAGAACACTGCCGCGACCAGTCTCATAGGCCTCACGGATTCCTGCTCGACCACAGATCATCGCACCAGTGGGAAAATCAGGACCGGTAATTATATTTATCAGTTCATGAACAGTGATATTAGAATCATCCACCATGGCTATCAAACCGTCCATAACCTCGGTAAGATTATGGGGAGGGATATTTGTAGCCATTCCCACGGCAATACCGGAAGAACCGTTAACCAGCAAGGTAGGGACCTTACTGGGCATAACCGTTGGTTCCACCATGGAATTATCATAGGTAGGGACAAAATCTACGGTCTCTTTATCCAGGTCAGCCACTATTTCCCGATCAATGCGAGTCATTCTCGCCTCGGTATAACGCATGGCTGCAGGGGAATCTCCATCCATGGAACCAAAATTACCCTGACCGTTTACCAGGGGATAGCGCATGGAAAAATCCTGGGCCATACGGACAATGGTGTCATATGCTGCCGTATCACCGTGGGGATGATACTTACCTATTACATCACCAACAATACGGGCAGATTTGACATAAGGCCGATTAAAAAAAACGCCAAGCTCCCGCATGGCAAAGAGTGCCCGGCGATGAACAGGTTTCAGACCATCACGAACATCAGGCAGGGCCCTGCCTATAATGACGCTCATGGCATAATCTAGATAGGATTTCTTTAGTTCTTGTTCAATAGAGATAGTGGGATTTTGTTCTTCAGTGCTCATAAGAAAATTTTATCCAATATAGGTTCGTCTATTTTAAGTGTATGCTATTCTTTAATTACTTAAAACGTAACATTGTAAGAGGGTATCAGTGCTTTATATTTGTTTATCTTGAACTTTGAGCTTATAGCCCCTCTCTATGAGAAATCCAAAACAGACAAACGAAGTCTCGTTGCATTTGCTTCCCTGAGTGCTGGTAACCTCTTACTTTATTTATATATCCAAATCAGTAACTTCCAGGGCGTGATTCTGGATAAATTCTCTACGCGGTTCCACCTTGTCACCCATGAGAGTGGTAAAAATATCATCTGCCTGTTCAGCATCATTGATGGTTACCTGAACAAGGGTTCGATTTTCCGGATTCATGGTGGTATCCCACAACTGCTCCGGATTCATCTCACCTAAACCTTTGTAACGCTGAAGATGACTGCCCTTAAAAGTCTCATTACGTACGATCTTTATCATCTCTTTCCAGTCTTCAGTTGGAAATTCTTTATCTTCTGCTCCCTGTACCCCTCTCATAACAATAAAAGAACAACGAAGGAGTGATTTAATATCATCAAAAAGGCCAAGGGCCGTACGATATTCATTGATAAGAGGAATCTGCGGCCCCAGGGTCATCATGATCTGGGCTTTTCCCTTAATGGCTATATCCACCTCATAACAACTGGGTCGCCATCGGCAGGGACGAATATTACCTATTATATTTTTATCAAGAGAGAGTTGATCTACAAGGTTTTTTACAAAAGATTCTTCTGTAAACTGATCAGCTGAATGAACATTATTGCTCAACATAAAATGGAGCATATCTTCCCATATGTTCATTCTTCCAAGATAAGCGACCACTTTCTGATAAAGTGAAAGCTGTCTTAATACTTTAACAAGAGAATCTTCTTCAATGACCTTTTTTTCATCATTTTCAGTCTTTATTTTTAAGATCTTGCTGGCTTCATTAAATATATGAGAATTAAGATTTTCTTCTTCAAGAAAATATTGTTCCTTCTTTCCTCTTCCCAGGCGATAGAGGGGAGGCTGACCAATATAGACAAAACCACCTTGCACCAGAGGCAACATCTGCCTGTAAAGAAAGGTGAGAAGCAGAGTACGGATATGAGCGCCGTCCACATCAGCATCAGTCATTATTATGACCTTGTGATAGCGAAGCTTTTCCAGATCAAATTCATCTTTACCAATACCACAGCCAAGGGCTCCGATAAGTTGTTTTATCTCTTCACTTCCCAATATTTTATCAAACCGGGCTTTTTCCACATTCATAATCTTACCCCGAAGGGGAAGAATAGCCTGGATTGAACGATCTCGACCCTGTTTTGCGGAACCGCCGGCAGAGTCACCCTCTACAATAAAAATCTCACGCTTGGCTGGATCTTTTTCCTGGCACTCGGCAAGTTTTCCGGCCATAAGAAGAGAGGTTGATCCTTTTTTCCGGGAAAGATCCCTAGCCCTTTTTGCCGCTTCCCTGGCTCGGGCTGCTTCAACGACCTTGGTGAGTATCTTTTTTGCTTCCTGGGGATTTTGTTCAAGATATAAGGTCAGCTTATCCGTACAGATAGATTCGACGATGGATCGAACCTCTGAATTGCCAAGCTTGGTCTTGGTCTGGCCCTCAAACTGTGGGTCAGGAACATGTACTGAAATGACGCAGGTTAATCCCTCCCTGACATCATCACCACCCATCTTTTCCTTCAGGTTTTTGGGAATAATGTCGTCACTTGCATACTTGTTAATACATCTGGTGAGAGCTCCCCTGAAACCGGCAACATGTGTTCCACCTTCTTTTGTATTTATGTTATTAACAAAAGAAAAAAGTCTCTCTGAATACCCATCAAAATATTGAAAAGCGACCTCCACCTGCACCATATCCTTTTCAGCAGCAAGAAGGATGGGCTCAGAGTTCATTGGAGTACGTTTACGGTTGAGATACTCCACATAAGAGACAATACCACCTTCTGCATGGAATTTATCTTCAGCACCGGTACGTTCATCTTTTAGGTAGATACGAACATTTTTATTGAGAAAGGCGAGTTCTCGAAGACGGGTATTTACCGTGTCATAATTATAGGCCGTTATTTCAGTAAAAATACTCGGATCCGGGAGAAAGGTAATGGAAGTTCCTGTTTTCTCACTTTTACCAATAATTTCCAGATCTCCTACTCGATCTCCGTAACTGTATTCCTGACGGTAAATATTTCCATTACGTCTAATTTCAGCTACCGCCTTGATAGAGAGGGCATTTACAACAGATACACCCACACCATGGAGTCCACCGGAAACCTTATAGGTGGAATGATCAAACTTTCCTCCTGCATGGAGGGTGGTCATAACCAGTTCCAGCGCAGACATGTTTTCTGTGGGATGAATATCAACCGGAATTCCTCTACCATCATCTCGGACTGTTATTGAATCATCTCCATGAATGATAACATGGATTCGTTTACAATATCCGGCCAGAGCCTCATCTATACTATTATCAATGACTTCCCATATAAGATGATGAAGACCTGTTTCAGCTGTGTTGCCAATATACATGGAAGGCCGTTTTCTAACAGCTTCAAGACCAGCAAGGACTTTTATCTGTTTTGCACCATATTCTGTATTTTCTTCAGTCACTCGTTTTTCCTTTTTTCTTGAAGAAATGAAAATATCCATTCATTATAAAATAAATGGATATTGTATTAATATAAATAGTTATATCACAATTGCATGGGCATAATGATGCTTAAAAAACCTGCATCTACATCTGATTTCATTAAACAGGGACTGTTATTGGAATTAATATAAGCATCTACAGTATCACACTCCATTACCTGAAGTGATTCAATAAAATAACGACAATTAAATCCAAGAATAAGCGGCTCTCCTGTATAATTTATCTCTTGTATATCCTTCGCATTTCCAAGATCAGCATTTTGTGAAGTCAAAATCATTTTCCCATTTTCTACCTCAAGTTGAATGGTATGAAAAATATCTTCGGTAAAAATATTGATGCGTTTCAATGAATCAAGAAAGGGAATGCGTTCAATTTCTATTTTATTTTCCAATTGAACAGCATCAACAATGGCTTTGTACTGCGGAAATTCACCATGTTTAAGACGAATAATCATAATGGAGTCATTGTCTTTTGCGACCATCTGTTTCTTTTCAAAAGAGAGGCTGACCGTATCAAGGGCATCACAAAATTTTTTGAGCTCCTGTATCCCTTTTTTGGGGATGAGTGTTACAGGGTTGAGATTCAGACGATCTATATCTGCTGCAACATCTTTTTCCATAATTGAAAGACGATGTCCATCTGAAGAAATCATTCGAAGATATGATCGTTCATCTTTTTTTTCTGTTTCAAAGAGAACATTGGTCAGGGAATAAACGTTTTCTTGCTCATTTGCCACCGAATAAATGACTTTATCTATCAGTTCAGAAAAGACACCTGCTTCAAAAGAGACAAAACTATCTTCTTCGAATTCAGGAAAATCAGGAAATTCATCACTGGCCATACCTGCCAGATTATAGGTACTAAGTCCTGCAGAGATGATAACCCAACTATTTTCAGTCTCTTCAATTTTTATTGCTTCAGATCCTGATTCTCGAACAATCTCAAAGATTTTTTTACTGGGAAGCGTTAAAGTTCCTTGGGTATGAATTTCTGCAGGGACGTGGAGTCGCAGTCCTACTTCAAGATCAGTTCCAGTAAGAATCAGACTGTCATTTGTAGTTTCAATGAGAATATTAGAAAGAATAGCAAGGGTTGCTCGTTTGCTGGTAATATTTTGCAGGCTATTGAGGCCTTGCATTAAATCAGATCGTAATACGGTACATTGTAGTGTCATAGGAAAATCCCTTTATTAAATAATCTTTTTATTATTGTTATTAAGGGGGTTAATATGTTAAAAAAAAGAATAACATATTAAAATAATGGTACTTTTTTTTAACAATACGTTGTGAAAAAAAAGAGATTTTTTGTTTATTACTCGTTTTCAACAGCTTATTAACCGACTTGTTAATAATTTATAGACAAATGGGTGTTGAAAAGCTGTTGAAAACAAGAAATATAAGCAAATATTATTATGGAAAAACAGCATGATAATACTTGGATGAATTTCTATTTATTCTAGTTCAAATGGGGTTAAAAAACAAGATCTATTCACTGGAATGTTATTTCTTAGGAGTGTGGATAAAAAAGGTCTGAGGGAGAAGTTAAAGGTGAATGAAGAAAGAATATCGCGGTTAGATAACTTATTGATAACTGCTGTAAATAATAATGTTTTTCCAGGGGCCGCCGTTGGTTTTTCGCAGTGGACGGGAAGGGGGTATGAACGTTGGACTAAACATTATGGATATTCACAGCTTGTTCCAGTGAAAAAAACATTAAAGAAAACGGATTTTTTTGATCTGGCGTCGTTCACAAAACCTTTGGTTACTGTACTTATTTTACTCTCTCTTTTTGAAAAAAAGAGAGTCTATTTTGATACTACTTTAGGTGAATTTTTTTCTTTTTGTCCTGGTGATAAATATAAAATTACTCTTAAAGAGCTTATGTCACACTGTTCAGGTTTACCCGCTCACCGGGAATATTTTAATGAGCTTCTTAATTTTCCTGAAAAAGAAAGAAAAAAAATACTTCTTAACAAAATTTTGGAAGAAAAACTGGATACAGACCCAGGTACGATCCACTGTTATAGTGATCTTGGTTTTATGCTTCTTGGTTTCATTATTGAAAAAATAACAGGTGAAGGCTTGGATACGTTGGCGGAAAAAATTATATACACCCCATTGAAGCTCCAAAAAGACCTTTTTTTTGCCGGTATAAACAAAAAGAAGGGTATGGGGTATGTGAGCACGGAAAAGTGTTTATGGGCCCGGGAAATGCTTTGTGGTAAGGTTCATGATGATAATTGCAGAGTCATAGGAGGAGTGGCTGGACATGCAGGGCTCTTTGGAACGCTTCAGGGAGTTATTCTGCTTTGTGAACAGTTGCTCAATCAATGGCAGGAGAGAGGTCAGCATCCGGCTTATGCAAACAGCCTTCTCAGACTAATATTGACTCGGGTGGAAGGATCAACGTGGACTATGGGGTTTGATACACCCTCACAACAGGGATCAAGCAGTGGTATATTTTTTTCAAAGGGGAGTGTGGGACATCTTGGTTTTACCGGTACTTCCTTTTGGATAGATCCAGTAAAGGAGTGTATAGCGGTATTATTGACCAACCGTGTTCATCCAAATAGAGACAATGAAAAGATCCGTCAATTCAGACCTCTTTTTCATGATACATTAATGAAAGGAATTAAAAAAAGAGTCTGAACGTTGTTGTGTAAGTTACTATCTGTTTTTAATAAAAAATCCCCTGTTGCTCATTAAAGCAACAGGGGATAAGCTTTCAGAAAAAACCTTTACTTTACCACCAGCATACAGTCTGGTCAGCAGCAACGACTTTTTCAACAAGCTGGTCATAATCAGGAGCTTCAACACTCAGATCGAAAGAAGCAGCTTCACGATCACGGTTCAGGATTTCCACCAGTGTTTTTGTTTCTTCACTGGGTACTGAACGATATACTTGTAAAATTTTCATTATATTTCTCCTTATTCAGCACAGGCTGGTGGTGGCTCATTGGTCTGTTTCGGAAGGCCGTAAGGGATTATAAAATCGGCATCCCGCATGGCTTCGCCAAGTTCCTTGAGATCTATCTCTTTGATCAGATTTTCTTCCAATTCAGCATCGTAAGTCTCATCAGGAACAGCAGCCCCACAGCTATATACCTGTCCTTCCATATCCATAATCCAGGACATATTTTCTGTCATATAGGTAGAGAAAGGGGGAAACTCACCATTAAGGATAACAGGATATCCGTAGTGGTTTTCTACAGCCAGACCCAGAGCGGAACGTACACCGTCATTATACATACGGTTGGCAATTAAAATATATACTTTTAAAGATTCCATTTCATAAACTCCTTATAATACGATGTACTTTCCGCATTCATCAAGTATAGCGCCGTGGAATGCCTGAGTTCGCATCTGTGTGTCGACTAGACCGGCAGGGATATCAGCTACTGAGTCATATCCTTCACAGGTATAACTGTCAGCGCAGATTGCAAGATTATCCGGTCCGCACATCTCGGAGAGGGCCTTGAAACGGGAATCCTTGGTCAGGTGAATTGATTTGTAGGTAAAGAAAATCATAGGTTGTTTGCCAGCCTTGTTGACAGCTTCAGCAATTCCAACCACGTGCCGCATATTTTGCGGTGAGGTAACAAAAATACCAAATTTATTTGGATCAGCAGCCATGTGCTTTATCCTCCTTGTAAAATCGAAATGGGTAGATTATCAACCTTTTTTGATGAAAAAGCTGATGTAACCAGACTGCTCTTTCTCACCAAGGTACTCGTGTCCTGCGCGGGAACACCAACCGGGGATATCGTTACGAGAGCCTGGATCGGTACCATCGATCTGGAGAACTTCACCGGAAGCAATTTTTCCAATCTCTTTTTTGGTACGAAGAAGTGGCATGGGGCAGCTGAGTCCTTTCGCATCTAAGGTAAAGTTAACAGCGATTCCATCTTCGGCAACTTTGTGTTCACTCATTTGATTATCCTCCTAAAGATATTGTTATGTAGACTGCAATGTGACTGTTTTACCGTCTTAAAAACCTTAACCAGATGTACTATATATGTACTCTGGAGAAATAGTAGCTTGACTAATACTTTAGGGAAAAGAATATGTCAAGAGCAAAATGAATGGTCATTCAAGAAAATGATTGATTAGTAACAGGTTGTTTTAATGTTATAAATCTGAAAAATAACACTGTGAAAACTGTGATACTTTTCCCTTAGATACTTGACAAAAGGTTTGGGCGAGAGTAGAAAAGCCTGATCAAGATTCAAAAGCCGTTACTAAGTAAGATTAAACTGACGGAAGGAGGAGTAATATGAGTGAAGAGAGTGTGATGGTAAGTAAAGTGAAATCACTTTACAAGACATGTTG
Organism: Desulfocapsa sp.; assembly: GCA_030145625.1. Classification (GTDB taxonomy): domain Bacteria; phylum Desulfobacterota; class Desulfobulbia; order Desulfobulbales; family Desulfocapsaceae; genus Desulfocapsa. Next base: position 18,923 of record JAQYVF010000076.1, read on the forward strand.
TCAATCGGAGTGGAACCCTACGGTGGTCGGTGCCCTTGTTGCGTTTCTTTCCTTATTGATTATGGCCTGGTGGCGTCCCTGGGGAGCTGTTGGAGCCATAAGAAACTGGGGTGATTGGATTATTTATGGTTTGAATACTATTATAGGAGCCGAGTCAGGAATACTTGGTTTTTACGATGAAGCTCCCAAAAGTGCATTAATAAGTTCCGGTTCTGTAATCGGTATTGGCTTTGTAGGCGGTGCTTTTATTTCAGCCTGTCTTGGTAAAGATTTTGCTTTTCGTTTTCCTCCATACCGGGAATTAGTTAAGGCAGTTATTGCTGGTATCCTTATGGGTATTGGAGCAGCCCTTGCCGGTGGTTGTAACGTTGGTGGTATGTACAATGCAATCGGTAACCTGGCTGCCAATGGTTTTACCATGTGGATAGGCCTGACGGTAGGTGTTCTTCTGGGGTTGAAGCTCCTCTACCTGGAAATGGAATATATCTCTTGGGGTAATGGTGGTTCCGCAACTATTAATATTCCCAATATTGTTCAAAATATTTTAGGTGTAGGTGCTATTGCAGCCCTTATCTGGGGTGCTTATACTTATGCTGGAAATGAAGACAGCGATTATATTGCCTCACTGGGTGGTATCATCATGATCGCCAGTGCATTGGGTTATACCATGCAACGTGGTCGCTGGTGTATGGTTCAGGGATTCCGTGAACCTCATATGACCGGTGACTGTACCTTGGCAAAATCTGTCGCCCTGTCCATCCTGTTGCTCGCCATAGGTGGTGCCGTGTTGAAATACAGCGTACCTATTGCCCATGGTGGAGAGGCTGTTCTAGCTCCTGCCAATTATGTTCGCGGGACTTTTGGTTGGGGCTCTATTGTTGGTGGTTTTATTTTTGGCCTTGGTGCCATGCTTGCAGGTGGTTGCGGTTCAGGTACCCTGTGGCGTGTAGGTGAGGGTCAGATTAAACTTATACTTGTTGTACCTTTTTTCGGTATAGCAAACTCCCTGATGGTTACCTGGTTTAAGAATTTTGGTCCCGACGAGATCAACCTTGAAAAGGCTGGTGGGCTTGGTTCTTATGTCTTTCTGCCCGATGTTATGGGATATGGATGGACTTTGGCTATGATTGCCTTTATCATGATGGTTTGGTATCTGGTTGTGACCTGGAATGAAGATAGTAACAAACTGATTATACCAATGTAATAGAGGGATCCTAAATTTTCTCTGCTTGCCGCAGAGAGTTGAGAAAAATCGCAGTTTCTGTTGAACGGAAGCTGCGATTTTTTTTTGAGTATATATTAAGCTGTTTAATATAATATTCATGAAGTTAGTTCCATCGTCTTTCCCCACTTGTATTGCGACCAGGTTTCGTGGAGTAAAAAATAGTTTTACTTCATAGTGTTATAATGTTTTTCCATATCCTTGAAATAGGTTCAGTATGGTCTCTCAAACCTTACGTCAAAGTATACTCCA
>JAQYVF010000221.1 GCA_030145625.1 Desulfocapsa sp.
CCAAAAAGTGTGCAGGTATGGAGGTTAACTGAATCCATCAAAGACCTAGGGACATGATCCAAAATTTTCTACTCGATACAGAGTTAAATATACTGTCCCTGGGATTTCCCTCCGGTTATGATCTAGTGGAAATATGTGGACGTTGGTAGCACCAAAATTTGATAATACAAGACACGGCTTTGACGGCTTACCTCATTTGTTGATTCGGAAAATGGGGGAGAGATTCAGAAGTTATCGTTCTGTGAAACTCCCCTAATTGGTTGTTCACAGATCTGGTGAGATACTTGCTTACAAGGAGGACGCATGGGAGGAAGTCGAAGATTCAAGAATAAGTCATGCGTATATTGTGTAAATGGAATATCCGCGACAGGTGATCATGTATTTCCACGGGAAATATTTGAAGTAGAAGATCGCGATAACATCCCTAAGGTTCCTGCATGCGAACGATGTAACAACGAAAAATCAAACCTAGAACACTACCTACTTAGCGTGCTGCCATTTGGCGGTGTGCATAGTAACGCGGAAAAAAATTTGAGTATAGATGCTGCTCGGAGGCTCAAAAAAAACAACAAACTGCAAACGTCTCTTCGTCAAGGTATGAGCCATGTGCATCACCCAAGAGAAGGAAAAGAACAGGAGCGACGTCTGGGTGTCCCGATTGATGGAAATAAGTTACATAAATTCTCAGAGTTCGTTTGCAAAGGTCTTTTATGGCATCACTGGAAATGTCTTGTGCCAAGTGAATATACAGTTAAAGCATTCACGCCGTCGCCAGCTGGTTTGGAGTTTGTCGGTTCGCTCTTTAATATGAATACTAAGTGTCGTATCAACGCTAACTTGGGTAATGGAACGGTTCGCTATAAAGGTTCAATGAGTGAAGCAGATGAATGCTTGTCGGTGTGGGCATTACAGTTTCTCGGTGGCATCACCATCACGGATGAGAGCCAGAGTTTTGTCTTTGACCACAGCCTAGTCGCGGTGCTCGTTGGCCCCAAGCGGGTTGTGGGTGAAAAATGGGCGCGTCTTTGCTTGACTCCCCCCATATGAAAAATGTCCGGATTTTTTTTGATCGCCAAAGTTCAGATATCTCCTATAAATTTTCAGAGTTGATTAATAAAGAAAATGATAATTGAATCATCAAGTGGCAGTGAAATATCAAACATTGCTGATTGGGCAAAGTTATACGATACCCCGCAGTCTTCCCATCAATGGAAAGAAGGAAGGAGTGCATACTCTGTAGCCGAGTTTTTCCTCAATAAGAACGGAGCTAGAGTTCTTCAAGATCGTGTCTCTGAATCAATAGGCAAGTCGTTTGAGATAGAACGCATAGTTCCAGAATGTGAAGTTCGTTTCGACAAGTTCGGACGAGGGCGAATACACGATCTCGGAATATTTGGAACGACGACTGATGGTCAGTCTGTTTTTGTTGGTGTCGAAGCAAAAGTCGATGAGACTTTTGGAGCATCTGTTCATGATAACTATCTGACAATGAAAGCCAAACAGATTACAGGAACATCGACAAATGCACCAGAGAGAATCGAGAAACTACTGGCAATGCATTTCTGCGACCCTGATCCAGCTATGTTTGATATCCGCTATCAGCTTCTTTATGCAACAGCAGGTACATTAGCTGCGGGTGCTGATATATCGATTTTGTTTGTCACAGTTTTCAAAACAGCTCTCTACAACGAAAGTATCGGGCTCGAAAACTACCGAGATTATATCCAGTTCATGGGGAAAGTTGGGGCTACACCATTAAAACTCTCGAGCAAAGAAGTGCAAGGCCATGAACTAGTATTGCAAGGGAAGCGGCTTGTATGTCTACATGAGTATTTTGAACTATAAAGTCCATATATCTCCTATAAGTTGAACCTACTACATTCTAAGCGCCGTTTGATCACTAGTTAAATACTCACCTGACAAAATACAAGTAACATGAATTACAACGCCCTGTTGTATACAGAAGGCGAGAACTATATTTGAGGTCTCGTATGAATTCCTATTATTTTATTCTTGAAGTCGAACCGCAGCTTGAAAATCCTTTGATTGCCAACGTTTCCAGGGCCGTTGCTCATATATGGGTGTTGTCAAACGATATAGATGAAGCAAGAGATATCGCACTTCGTTTTCTTAAGTCTGACCGTTGGGAGCTAACAGAGGAAAAAGATGCTTATTTACTAACTCCAGAGCGGATAGATGCACTGGGAACTGAAGAATTGTCGAATTATCAAGCAGCTCAATCGGAAGGAATCCACGCGAAGTTTTATTACTGGCATAGGTCTGAGTGATCAAGTGGCGCTTACCACGGAGAGGCAGAGGGGTCAAGTCTGCCTTTGACTCATTTGAGGCAAAGAGAAGAGTCAAGAGCAGACCTGATTCCTTTAGATTCAGGCAAAGACATGACCCCTTTCCGAAGTATAAAAATCTATTTTTTTAAAACAGAAAAG
>JAQYVF010000155.1 GCA_030145625.1 Desulfocapsa sp.
AGAAATGAGGCCTTAACAAACTCTCGGTTCATCCGGGCAATGTTTCTGATGGAGATGCTTTTGGGACAGACTGCTTCACATTCACGTTCATTGGTACAGTTGCCGAACCCTTCATTATCCATGGCCGTTACCATGCTAAGTGCCCGTTCTTTGCGTTCGGGCTGACCTTGGGGCAGGAGGCTGAGCTGAGAAATTTTCGCACCGGTGAAGAGCATGGCTGCACCATTGGGACAGCTGGCAACACAGGCACCGCAACCGATACAGGCGGCAGCGTCCATGGCCAGTTCTGCAGTGGCTGAGGGGATCGGTATGTTGTTCCCGTCAGGTGCCCCTCCGGTATTGACTGATACGTAGCCGCCTGCCTGGATAATCCGATCCATGGCGCTGCGGTCAACAATGAGATCTTTGCGCAAAGGAAAGGCACGGGAACGAAAAGGCTCGATAACCAGGGTGTCGCCGCTTGCAAAGTGGCGCATGTGGAGTTGGCAGAGAGTCGTCTCAGGCTCGGGACCATGCGCGATACCATTCACCACAGCTCCGCACATACCGCAGATTCCTTCGCGGCAGTCATGGTCAAAGGCCACCGGATCTTTTCCCTCTCTGGTCAGATTTTCGTTGAGTACATCAAGCATTTCCAGAAAGGACATGTCGGTGGAAATACTATTTAAGGTGTAAGTTTCGAATTCACCGGGAGTATTGTTGTTTTTCTGGCGCCAGATTTCGAGTGTAAGGTCAATGGTCTTCATGAGTTTCTGTAGTGTTCTATGTTTGTCTCTACCGGGATAACAAGAAAAAAATAGTCAGCTGGAAACTGTATTCAGTTCATTGCAGACTTCGATAATGTTCCACTGTAAAGAGTGACTGTTATTTATAGCTTCGCTGGCTTGGTGTTACATTTTCAAAGGTCAGCGGTTCCTTGTGGAGTTGCGGCTGGTTACCTTTCCCCTTGTGTTCCCATACCGAGACATAGCTGTAATTGGCATCGTCGCGTTTTGCTTCATGTTCTTCCGTCTGACTCTCTTCCCTCAGATGACAGCCACAGGATTCTTCACGATCCAGGGCATCATGGATCATGATTTCAGCAAATTCAAGGAAATCGGCGACTCGGCCGGCACGTTCCAGGGATTGGTTCAGTTCGCTGCCGGATCCTGGGATATAGACGTCTTTCCAGAATTTCTCCTGTATGGCGGGAAGTGCTGCCAGGGCTTTTTTAAGTCCCTCTTTATTCCTTGCCATTCCACAGTGGTCCCAGAGCAGCAGGCCCAGCTCCTTGTGTATCTCGTCAACGGTCAGTTTACCTTTGGGGCCACCCTCACTGCCACGCAGAAGTTTAAGAATGCGGTCATGCACTTTTTTCTGAGACTCCAGAAACTGGGGATGATCTGTACTGACACTCTTGAGATTGGAAGAGCCAAGGTAACCGGCAATGGAGTTGCTGATGATGAAGTAACCATCGGCCAGTCCCTGCATCAGGGCACTGGCCCCGAGACGGTTTGCCCCATGATCGGAAAAGTTGCATTCACCAATGGCAAAAAGTCCGGGAATGGTGGTCATCAGGTTATAATCCACCCAGAGTCCGCCCATGGTGTAATGGACTGCCGGATAGATCATCATCGGTTCATGCAGTGGGTTTGAGTCGGTGATCTTTTCATACATCTGGAAAAGATTGCCATATTTCTTGAGGATGGTGGCTTCTCCGTCGCGACGGATGGCCTCTGCAAAATCGAGATAGACGGCGAGATTGGTGGACCCCACACCCTTGCCTGCATCGCACTGTTCTTTGGCGTTACGTGAAGCCACATCTCGTGGAACAAGGTTACCGAAACTGGGATACTTGTTTTCCAAGTAGTAGTCGCGCTCTTCTTCCGGGATGGATGCAGGACTGCGTTTGTCGCCAGGATTTTTTGGTACCCAGACCCGGCCGTCATTGCGCAAAGATTCGCTCATCAGTGTCAGTTTGGACTGGTAATCGCCGTGGACCGGGATGCAGGTGGGATGAATCTGCACATAACAGGGGTTGGCAAAGCCGGCTCCCATCTTGTGAGCTCGCCAGGCTGCTGTAACATTGGAAGCCATAGCATTGGTGGAGAGGAAGTAGGCATTGCCGTAGCCGCCGGTGGCAAGTATCACAGCATCTGCGGCAAGGGTTTCAAGTTTTCCACTGATGATGTCGCGGGTAATAATGCCCCTGGCTCGCCCATCGACAAGGACCAGTTCCATCATCTCTTTGCGTGGCAGCATGGTGACGCTGCCTGCCTTGATCTGGCGGGAAAGGGCAGAGTAGGCACCGAAGAGGAGTTGTTGTCCGGTCTGGCCCCTGGCGTAAAAGGTTCTGGAGACCTGGGCCCCGCCAAATGAGCGGTTGGCAAGGGTTCCGCCATATTCTCTGGCAAAGGGTACACCCTGGGCCACGCATTGATCGATGATATTGTTGCTGACCTGGGCCAGGCGATAGACATTGGCCTCACGGGAGCGGAAATCTCCACCTTTGATGGTGTCGTAGAAGAGGCGGTGGATGGAATCGCCGTCATTCTGGTAGTTTTTGGCCGCGTTGATTCCGCCCTGGGCGGCAATGGAGTGGGCACGCCGGGGACTGTCCTGGATACAGATGGAGGTGACCTGATATCCCTGTTCGGCGAGGGTTGCCGAGGCTGAAGCTCCGGCAAGTCCGGTGCCGACCACGATAATATTAAATTTACGGCGGTTGGCCGGGTTGACCAGTTTACTGGCGAAACAGTGATTGTCCCATTTTTCGGCAAGAGGGCCGGAGGGGACGCGGGAGTTGAGTTCCATGATTATACCTTGTCGGTCTGATTGGCAATTTCGATGAGATTGCCGTCTGGATCGTTAATATAGATTGAATTAAGTTCGCTTACAGCTCCGCTGCGATCAACCGGGCCCAGGATAACTGGAATGTTCAGTTGTTGCAGATTGCTCATTATTTTTTGCATGGGTGTATCGCTGAGCAGGCAGAAGTCGAAAGAGCCGCAATGTGGTCGGGCGGCTTTCGGCCTTGCTGTATCCTCAGTGGTGTGGATGTTGATTTTCTGGGAGCCGAAAAAGAGTGCTGAACGTCCGGGAGAAAACTCACGATGTTTCATGCCCAGCCTTGTATAGAATTCCACACTTTTCTTTTTGTCGCTTACGGTGAGCACCAGGTGATCAATTACTGTCAGTCCAAGATCCATTTCAGCTTCCAATTCCAAAAAAGAAGAGAAGAGGGATGGAGCTGAAGAGAATAAGAAAGAAGGCTGGGACAATGTAAGTCAGGCGGCCAATGAGCTGAGTGTAGCGCGGATGGGTGGCACCCAGGGTCTGGAGCATGGACCAGAAACCGTGGCTCAGGTGCAGGGCCAGGACCAGAAAGGAGAGAATATAGAAAGAGGAATAGAAAAATGAGCTAAACAGGACAACGATGGTCTCCCCGATTCTTCCATGATCGCCAAAGGAGACAGCAGCGGTGTGGATTAAGGCGAAAAAAAGGATAAAGAGTCCGCTGTAGATCATGGTCATGGAGGCCCATGGATTTTTTATGGCCCTGGTCTTGACCTTATAGCCTTGTGGTCTGGCCTTACGGTTTTGGAGAAAAAGTAGGATCCCGGTCACAGCGTGTATGGCAAAGATGAGGAATAAGCCTTTACTGAAGACCGAGACGATCAGGGGGTGGCTGTGCAGCTGGTCGGCGTAAGCCTGAAACAGGGAGACACTGGAAAAGAGGGTGGCATTACCTGCAGCATGACTGCAGAGAAAGAGGACCAGGAAGAGACCGGTACCGGCCATGATCGATTTTTTGCCGATAGATGATTTTAAAAATCTTACAAACCACATAAATTAGAACCAAAGGTAAAAGGGACAAGTTGTTTGATTATCATAAAATTCCACTATACTCAGATGAAATTTGCAGGAGCTTATGTCTGTGTAACATCAAGGTTGACTTGCAGGCCAACCTCTTGTTTGTCCGCCGGAGAAGCGGAATCTTACAGAGGGCATAAATCTGTAACTGCCAGCTGAATCCGATGATAATAATAGCGAATCTAATTTCGATTGTAAAAGAATTTGAAAAAAATGAATAGTCCTCATTTGCGGTTGTACGATATTTTTCGAGATGCTATGGTGACGCTGGAAAAGGGCGGCGGAAAGTCTTCACGCCTATTCAGAAGTTTTTTCTTAGTTGGCGGCTGTAGTCGTCTTTTTCGTGCTTGTATAAAAAAGGGAAAGATATGAAATGGAAAGGGGTTATTTTTGACCTGGACGGAACCCTTCTTGATACCCTCGAAGATTTGGCGGTTGCCGCCAATGCTACTCTTGAGTATTTTGGTTTCCCAGGGCATCCTGTGGATGCTTATCGTTATTTTGTGGGAGAAGGTCTGAAGAATCTGATGCAGAGAATTGTACCGGCAGCTTCTTCAACGGATGAAGAGTTGGCTGCTTACATGAAGAAATTTGCTGAGCTCTACAGCCGTAACTGGAATGAGCATACAGAACCATATAAAGGAATAACCGAAATGATATCATCCTTTTCCGATGCTGGCTTTCAGCTTGCTGTCCTCTCCAATAAACCCCACGATTTTACCCGGATCTGTGTGGAATCGTTTTTTCCGGGAAATCCCTTTGTTTTTGTCTATGGCCAGAGGGAAGGGGTGGCCAAAAAACCGGATCCGGCAGGGGCTCTGGAGATTGCCGATAAAATGGGACTGACTCCGAAAGAGATACTCTACGTTGGTGATACGGCAACTGATATGCAGACTGGAAACAGGGCCGGGATGAAGACTATCGGTGTATTGTGGGGCTTTCGTGATCAGCTGGAACTTGAGGAGAACAAGGCATGGAAAATTGCAGGAACACCTATGGAGGTAGTGTCTTATGCCATTGAATCCAGGTGACTTAACACCTCTTTTGCACTATGCTGCTCCGCCTTTTCTCGGTGCCTTTATCGGCTACCTTACAAATAAGGTGGCGATTAAGATGTTGTTCCGGCCCCTTGAGGCCAAATATGTCTTCGGTGTCCGTATTCCCATGACGCCTGGCGTCATCCCTTCGAAACGAAAAGAGCTTGCAAAAAATATTGGGGAGATGGTGGGCAGTCACCTCCTCACCAGTGATGAGATAACTAGGGGCTTGGAAAAAGAGAGCTTTCAGCAGACCTTGTATGATTTGATTGAAAATCGTGGCGAGGCCTTGTTGCAGAAGGATCTTTTGCCGGTGAGCGAGATTGTCCCGAAAGAGTATCAAAACTATTATCAGGCAGCTGTTCAAGCTGTTTCTTCTCGGGCACGGGAGTCTATCAATACGTTTATTGATTCGAAAGCGTTTAAGGATATTCTGGAAAACTCCATTGACGAACAGTTTTACCGGCTCCTAGCTACTGATCTGCAGACATTTATGCCTGGTGAGGATCGAGAGTCTGCCTACGGCTTTTTGGAAAAAAGCCTGGGGCGAATGCTGGCCAGTCCGGCCATGGATGAGTGGGTGGAAACTTTTGTGCAGCAAAAGGTTTACGCGACCCTGCAGCAGGAAAAGACACTGGCAGAGATCTTTCCTGAGACCATGCAGGAACTCATTATCAGCAGTATCGAGAGCCAGACACCGGTGCTACTTGAGAAACTTGCTCATATTATTTCCGAACCGGATATCCGAGACCGCATTGTTGTCGGGGTGCGTATGGGAGTGGAGTCTTTTGTTGCAGGGCTGGGTCCCATGGCAGCACTGGCCAGCGGCTTTCTGACCCCGGAAGTGGTGGAAGAGAAAGTCAGGGGCTATCTGGAGGAAAAGGAAGAGGATATTGTCGACTGGCTGCAAAATGCTGATGTGCAGGAGCGCGTGGCCAAGGCTCTTCGTGAACGAAGCCGGGAGTTCCTGAATACCCCAGTGGCAAAAATGATCGGTGACGATCATGATGAGATGGTTGAAAGTTTTTGTATTCATCTCAGCCGTCAATTATCCGGGCTCCTTCGGGAACCGGAGACCACCAGTGCCCTAGCCTCCATGGTCAGAGATAATGTTGAGATCCATATCGATGGCGGTAAACTGTCACTTGGTGAGATTCTCTTTGATCTGGTGGGAGATGAGGGCATAACCCGCGGCAGAGACTGGTTGAAAAATGAAGTGCTTGCTATCCTCAACTCAGAGAAGAGCAGGAAGACTCTGAACACCATGGTGGACAGCTTGTTGATAAACCTCCTCAATCATCCTGTGGGTAGACTTGGACGCCTCCTTCCTGCTGGTGTCCGAGATGGAATCTACCTCTCCCTACGCCGTATGTCTTCCGCTATGCTGGCCGTAGAAGTCCCTGGCCTGGTGGACTCTCTCAACATTCAGCATATCGTAAAAGAAAAAGTGAATTCCCTGGACCTCATGCGTCTGGAACGATTGCTGCTCTCCATCATGGAGGAGCAATTCAAGTATATCAATCTCTTTGGTGCCCTCCTCGGTTTCCTGATAGGTTGCCTGAATCTGTTTTTTCTCAATGTCCTGTAGAGAGACGTCGTAAGGGAGAATGAAAAGTTACCAATCCATGCTAAATACAATTATAACAGG
>JAQYVF010000226.1 GCA_030145625.1 Desulfocapsa sp.
ATTTACACGGCGCGTGAAAAGGTGTGGATCAGGCTGCGCTCTAAACATTACAGCCCGGATTTGTATCCAACCAAGAAGCAGCACCACTCTGGCTATCGCGGCAGTATTTCTGCAGGAGAATTCGGCCACCGTTTTCCGGTGGTCAAGGCCTCTGTTCCCATTGAAGAGACAGTCAAGTCCGTTGCTGAAAAACAGGAAGGCCAGATCGGTGAGGAGTTTGTGAAGATCTTCAAGCAGGAACTCAACTATGAAATCTTTATCAAGGGGATGGCGTGATGAATGATCTGGTTGATCTGATCATTGCGGCATGCACCCTGGCCACAGCCGGTGAGCTTTTTGACGATGCGGAAACAGAGTCAGGACAGACCGCACCAACTGTCTATGATTCATTTCTTCAGAAGAATGAGCCTGGTCATGCACCTAAAAAAGAACATCCTTTTGTCCTGGTACGGCCTGTGGGCGGAATGGATACGACAGGAAAGAGTGAAATTTTCGTTCCCATACAATGCGGCATCCACACCCATACCAATGTTGATGCCGGGGTACATGATATCCGGGAGCTTGTTGGCCTCGTTCTCTCCGGATTTGCAGACAGCAGCCAGTTTTTTCCATACAGCCTGGACAAGATCATAACCACCCTGGGGGATCCACAGGACGGCAGTCAGCCGCATCCAAAATATTACGCTCATATGGAGCTGACCTTCAGCAGGCAACCGGTTTTAAATAACTATTAATAGGAGCACACCATGCACGGATTTAAAGGAAGCGGCAAGTTAAGTTTTGCCCTGTATGACGACAACGATGTCCTGATCGAAAAATATTACCCTCTGGGCAATGCCACCACCATCGAGCTGACCCCTGATTCTGAAACAATCGAGGTCATATCTACTCAAAATGATGATTACGGCCAGGCTGCAGACTCCATGACCGAGGCCAAACCTACCAAGGGTACGGTCACCATCAACAGGTTTAACCGTCGCAACCTTGCCCTGGCCTTTATGGGGACGGATTCGCAGAAGGCAATAGCCGAGACTACCGTTACCGATGAGGTGGCAGTTGCCGTCCTTGGTGGTGCTGCGCGGCTGGCCAAAGGTGAGGCCTCTGCTGTGATTGTTCAGGATGTGACAGACACCACTACTTATGTAGATGGTACGGATTATACCGTGGAGACAGGTCCAGGCTTTACCCTGATCCAGTTCCCGGAGACCAGTTCCATCGCAGATGGTGACACTCTGCATGTTGATTACACTGCCGGTGCGGACAGCGGTTTTCTGATCGATGGCGGAGTCAAGTCCACCCGTCGCATCCGTCTGCTCTGCGATGGCCGCAACCGCTTCACCGGACAACCGATCCTGCTGGAGATCTTCAAGGGTACCCTTGCTCCAAATTCTCCATTTAACTTCCTGGCTTCTGATCCTGCTGAGTCCAGCTTTAGTATCACCGCCATATCTGTGGACGTAAGCGGCACGAAGAAACCGTTTGAAGTGCATGTGAAGGAATAAACCTGATTGATGGTTGAAGATGGAAAAGATCCCGCTTTCAACCATCAATAATTAACCATTTTTTTAACTGGAGTAGAGCGATGTCTGAAAAGAAAAAACCAGCAGAGCGCAAGGAATACACGGTCAAGGTTACCACCCACGTTCACATGGGACAACCATGCGAGAAGGGCGACAAGATCAATCTCACCGAGGCCCAGGCCAAACGGTTGCAGGAAAAAGGTGTCATCTGATGCAGTCAGCAAAAGTGATCGAGCTTGGCGGTAAGGAAGTGACCATCAGGGAGTTGACCGTGGCCCAGGTGAAGCAGGTCATGGCAGAGATAAACACCAAAGAATACTCAGGCCATATCCTGGATGCTCTTTTAGACAGGGCTTTTCCTGCAAACGCCCTGTTTCTTGCCATTGGAATAAAAGAGGAAGACTTTGATCTTAATGTTCCGCCATCCGTTCTGGACGGCCTTTACGATAAGGTGATTGAGTTAAACCCTTCCTGTGCCGCG
>JAQYVF010000151.1 GCA_030145625.1 Desulfocapsa sp.
AGAAAGGCTCTCCTGCAACAAGTAGAAATAAAATATGATCTGACCCCTAAAGAATGCGAGTTTCTCAATAATAATTTTCAGGATTAATCACTAGGCCACCTTGCAAAATTGGCTTTTCGCCCAAACTCTTCGTTATGAGAAAAATTTTATCCTCGGAATATCAAATATATGCCTGCGGTAAAATTTTTCTCATGCCTCGATTTTGAACGAAAATTCTAATTTTTCAAGGTACCCACTTACTCATTACAGTTTCTCCCTTGCCAGTCCCAATAAGACTGGTTACCTTTTTAAAGGATATTCAACAAAGAAAGAGGTCTCCAGGAAAATCACCAACACGCACAAAGGGGAAAATATGGATGCGTATCAGCAGCTTATTACCACCATCGCCTTGACCATGGGAACAGCATGGGCAGCCGGTATCAACCTCTATGCAACCATTGCCGTTCTGGGATATCTTGGCCTGAGCGGAAACATTGTTTTACCGGAACAACTTTTGGTACTTCAGGATCCAATGGTGATTGGTGCGGCAGCAATCATGTATCTGGTTGAATTTTTTATTGATAAAACACCTGGAGTAGATACAGGCTGGGATACTATCCATTCTTTTATCCGTATCCCTGCAGGGGTTCTGCTCGCTGCCGGAGCAGTAGGTGAGGTCAATCCAAGTATGGTTATTGTTGCAGGCATCCTTGGAGGGGGAGTAGCTGCCACTACTCACGCAATCAAGGCAGGCAGCAGGGTTCTCATCAACACCTCTCCAGAACCGTTTTCCAACTGGACGGCATCAGTTTTAGAAGATGTCACTGTGATTACAGGATTATGGGTAGCGTTGCATTACCCTTTAGCCTTTATTCTCTTCTTTATCGTCTTCTTACTGGCTGCCGTGTGGGTCCTACCCAAAATTTGGGCAGGTATAAAAACTGTTTTCCAGGGGCTTATTGCCTTTTTCTCACGAAAGAGCTCACCACCGCCAGCACCTGATAACGACCAAACGAGACAAAGGGAACTCCCCTTATCCTGAGAAGAGTGCAACCAAATAACAAGGTATAAGGTGGCGGATCAAAAACGCATTCTTCACGACTGATCGATCAATCCGACATCCACCAGAGCCTCACCCCCTGTTATTATGTTACATCGCGGTAAAAGCGGTCCTGATCCTGTTAATGTCCCCTGCATAAAAAGAGGGGACACCAACAGGATCAGCAGGGAATACACACAATCACTGAAGTCCCCTGCCCCTCCTGTGACACCAGCTTGACACTCCCCCCATGCTCTTCCACAATCTTTGCCGACATGGCAAGCCCTAACCCGGTCCCCTCAGGTTTTGAGGTATAATAGGGATCAAACACCCTATCTAAACTTTCAGGCGCTACACCGCAGCCCGTATCGCTTACTTTAATCTCAACCATATCCCCTGCCGCTTCTGCCTCCACCGTCAAGCATCCCCCTTGCTCCATTGCCTGAATACCATTCAGAAAAAGATTGAGGAAAACCTGATTCAACTTATCCTCGTCGGCAAGCACCTTCGGGAGCGACTCTTGAAAGGATGATGTCACTTCTACGCCCGCAGCCTCAGCATCAATGCGAATCAACGAGACTGCTTTCTGCAATAACTGTTGAAGATCAACAGTCTCTTTTAACAGTTTCTGAGGTCTTGCATAATCCAGCAGTTCACAGATACTTCTATTCAGACGCTCCACCTCCTGAACCAAAATATCTGCAGTTTCAGTATCACTATTTTTCCCTGTAAACCTGGATCGCAGAAGAAGGGCCAGGCCCTTGATCGAACTCAACGGATTCCGTAATTCATGAGCAACACCCGCAGCCATCTTTCCTAAAGCTGCAAGACGCTCGCTTCTTCGCAACTCCTCCTCAAGCTTTTTCACCTGACTGAGATCCTGTATCACTAAAAGAGTTCCAACAAATTTATTATCCCCGTCAATAATAGCTACGCGATTAAGATGCAGAGTACGGGAGACTCCCTTCTCAAGGACAATCTGAATTTCTTTCTGAAAAGGTATACCCGGGTGCTCTCCTGCTGTTTCAAAGGATTCTCCTAATTCCGGAGTCAAAACAACACCTGGATCACCACCAAGGGCTTTTTTCTCAGAAATACCGGTCAGCTCCTGAGAAAATTGATTGTATAAGACTATCTTTCCAGCATTGTTGGTTGCAATGAGCCCAACTGGCAGCGACGATATCAAGATATCTCGAAAGGCCTCTACTCGTCTCAATCTGGACTGAGATCCCTTCAAGCCCTCCAGAGTCAATATTGAAAGCCACCCACCTACTCCAACAAGAAGGAGGACAATAGAAAGAATGACTATTTCAAGTTTTTTGCGGCCAAGAGACTTATTGAATTGATCCAGATCCAACTCCACAAGAATAAAAATCTTTTTTCTATTGAGTTTTTCAAGCTGGATGATCCAGACAGGATTCAACGCTTGATGCTGCTTCATCCTATCAAACATCTGGCCACCTTTATGCTGACTGACCATACGTTGACCAAAATTTTTCAAAAACTGCTTCCCCAAAGGGGAAAACAAGGCGGCAATCTGAAAAACTGTTCGTTCTTCATCCTGACCGATGCGATAACGAAATTTTCCACTCCTAAGCGTATCTTCATCTAAGGTAGAAAGAAAATTACGAGTCTGCTTTGAGACCTGACGATCACACTCAACAGGTGCAGAGCATGCCTGGATAATACCGTCCGCATCCACCAGAGCAAGAAAACGGACCCCTGGATGCTCTGATGCATGTTCCAAAACCCGCTGCACATGTTCAGGCCACAAATCAATAATGTCCTGACCGGCACGCAAGCCGTTAATAAGGGAACTCCTGGCACTGGATGAGACAAATCGTATGAGTGTTGTTCCCTTCTCTAAGAGAATCTCAGTCATCAAGGCCTTATCACGCCGATAATTATTAACGGCGAAGACTCCAATGATCAGGGCAAGGAGACCACAGGCTGCAGCTAAAACCCAGGGAGATACATGGGCAAGTCGTTGTTGTTTTACAATTCGCATACAGCTGGTGGTAGGGGGTTCACAATTTTCTCAAGAAGCACTCTGGTAATCATATAAGTGGGAGCAATGCCTTCAACTCCCATTGATCCGGAGGCCAGGGTCTGTCCGCTCAGGAGAGGATTATCTGAAGCATAATATGCATATCTGGTTTTCACAGTTCTTGAAATATGCCCCTGGATAATTGCTGCACTTATGGCCCGTTGAAAATGTCCCCCTTCCATTTCAAGCCCAACGGCCTTCCAATTAGAGGTATGGAATTTATTAAGAACATCTCGATTCTGTAAAGATGTCCCCAACACTGTAACCATAGGGCCCACATGAATAGGATAGCCTTCATCAAAATCGTTAATATCAAGATCATTATCAACGATATAATTATTAGTAGTTCCCTCCATAACGTGGGCTGTGGCCAGCATAATGTCCCCTTTCTTCCCAGGCAACGTTCCAGCCTTACCCATAACGTTGATAGATACAATATTAAATGTCACAGTCTTTTCATCAAGGAGACATGGACAGAGTAGTTCATCTAAAATATCAAAGGCCTGAGTTCCAAAGGCATAATCAATTACCAGAATAACAGGTTGCTCCTTTTCCAGATAACTAAAATCACATTGAATACTTTCATGAAGATTAAAGGGTGTATTTTTAGCTGTATCTATAACCATAACATCAATGGTGGACTCAGTGGTGTCCACAAGAGAGCTGAATCCAAAATCTGCAGCATAGAGATCAATCTCCCTGTCAAAATCTCTTACCTCAGAGATCATGTCATAGAGATCCTCCGGGACATTTCTTCCGCTTATCTTGAGATATCCAGCCCCATAAAAAATATTTTTCATCGAATGCATATTGGCACTGACAACATGTAGCGGCCTGTCCTGCAATCCACGGTCATAAAGGTGATGTTTGACATTTTCTGCCCAGAGCGAGGCATATTTATGATGCCCTATCATCTCCTGCAGGGAGGGCGTAAAATAAATAGTTAGCAAGTCATCCCTGGATTCTATTTCCTCAATTACTTTTTGCCCCATGGAATAAATTATTGAAAATAAGCCATTATTACTATTTTCTTTTTTATTATGATGGAGTTCAAGATATTCGTAACTGTCTCTGGTCTCACGATAGGTTCTCCCCACAATAATGGAAAGATTCCAGATGGCCTGATCTAGTTCAGCACCCTCTAAGAGGTGTTGCTGGTTAGCAGCCTTTTGAAGATCATTCCATTCAGAACAGGTTCCACCATCTTTATTACAAATCTGTCCATAAATTTTTTGGGCCTCAATATTGAGAAAGGTAATATGGGCGAGAATATCATATATTTCAGTTAAGCCATGGCTGATAACAAAACAAATTTCTTTCTCAGAGACTATATAAGACTGCCTCCTCCTTTTTAGAGGAGTAACTTTTTCAAAGGAAGTATCGTGAAAATCCTCATCAGCCGTTAAAATAATACGATTACATTTTTCTATTCCTCTGGGCATCCGATCCATAACATATTCAAGCCCTTTGAGTTCGACGATTCGCGCATCACTCATTGTGCCATATATCTCAGGATTAAAAAGTTTCAATGATTCTGAAAACTTCTCACCGGATTTCCCGGAAGGTTTATAATATCCACGTAAAATCAGAGCATCGGCCATTGTTTTAAAAGTACGTATTGCCAACCGTGCGCGCTGTGATTTTGACAATTCTTCCATAATAAGCTCCAGTAAAAAGCACTCAGCGTTCTCTTGCGAAACAGTAATTCAATCTCTTTTATTATATGTTAGCGTATTACGTCTGAGGCTTCCACGAATCTTTTCCAACAGATAAAATGAATACCCACTGAAGAGAAAACAAAAACGGCCAAGGACATGCAGTAAAAAAAACAAAAAAAAAGGGGTAAACCGTAAAACGGCTTACCCCTTTTAAAACAGACAATAAATATGTCTTAAATCATATTTTGCTCACGTTAGCTGCAGCAGGGCCCTTTGGACCTTCAGTGATCTCAAACTGTACTCTGTCACCTTCATTCAAGGTTTTAAAACCATCTGAAACAATAGCTGAATAGTGAACAAATACATCTTTTCCACCATCCTGCTCCAGAAAACCGAATCCTTTTGCCTCATTAAACCATTTAACTGTGCCTTCTAACATAATAAACCTTGAACTCCTCAGTACTGATCAACTACGTGATCATGCTTTTTTCTTTTGTACAATAACAAATTCCTTGCTGAAGCTTCAGTAAGAGACAATTTTATATATTTAAAACTGTCATCATTCGTACTGCACAATTTATACGTGTTTATATATTACTAGAGGAAATTAGAAAAATCCAGAAAAAAAATACTCAACAACCTTGTTATTTTTTTTCAACAAGAACGCAACTAAACAAGATCCGTTTCATATCAAGGCCCCTGGGGGGGAAAAAGCCATACGATAGTTAGTTATTATTTTTTTCTTCTAACCGTATAAGAGCAGGTTCATAATCATCCGGAGCCTGAAATCCTAGAAGATTCAAAACAGTTGCCGCAACATTAGCAAGTCCAGGCTCTTGTACTCCACTCAAAATAAATGAATTAACGTTGCTAAAATCCCGCACAATAAATGGGACAGGATTTTTAGTATGAGCGACCATTGCTGTTCGCACTCCATTTTTCTCAGTCCACATACAATCTGCATTCCCATGGTCAGCGGTTATTACAGCAACACCTGCAGCCTTCTTCAATACCGGAAGGATACGTTTCAACATAAGATCCACGGTTTCCACAGCAATTCTCACAGAGATCGGAACACCGGTATGACCTACCATATCGCCATTAGCGAAATTTAATCGGATAAATTTATATTGCTTACTTTCAATGGCCTCAATCACATGATCTGCAATCTCTGACGCTTTCATCCAGGGACGAAGATCAAAAGTGATTCTGTCAGATTCAATTTTCACATATTTTTCAAGTCGTTCATCGATATAGCCTGACTTATTGCCATTCCAGAAATAGGTGACATGACCGAACTTTTGGGTTTCAGATATGGCATAAGAAGTGACTCCAGTAGCGCAAAGATATTCTCCAAGGGTCCGCTTTATAGAGGGCGGTTCAACCAGGTAATGGTTGGGAATCATGGCATCACCATCATACTGCATAATACCACAATAAAAGACATCGGGCGTTCGCTCTCTGTCAAACTCCTTAAAATCGGATTCGTCAAAAGCCCTGGAAAGCTCTATGGCTCGATCACCACGAAAATTAAAAAGGATCACCGCATCGCCATCCTCAATAGTTCCTACCGGCTCTCCGTCACGTTCTACAACAAAACTCTCCATGTACTGATCACTGAGCTGGGGATCCTCATCGTAATATGTCCTAATCGCCTCACAAGCCGAAGAGAAGCCTCGTCCCCTGCCAAGCACATGGGCTTGCCATCCCTTTTCTACAATTCGCCAATCGGCCTCATAACGATCCATGGTGACCGTCATGCGTCCGCCGCCGGAAGCGATACAATAATCCCTGCCATCCTGTGACATGGAACGTAGCTTTTCTTCCAAGGGAGCAAAATACTCAAGGGCAGTTTTGGGCCCCACATCACGCCCATCCAACAGTCCGTGGACTCGTAACTTTGTTAGGCCTTCCCCCAGACACTCGTCCAACATTATGTTAAGCTGTTCCACATGACTATGCACATTACCATCCGACACCATACCGATAAAATGTAGCGTTCCTCCATTATGAGCCCTTTGCATGGTTTTCCGCCACGATTCACCCTGAAAAATTGTACCCGAATGGAGAGCCTCGTTCACAAGCTTTGCCCCCTGGGAAAAGATCCTGCCCGCTCCCAGTGCATTATGACCGACCTCG
>JAQYVF010000204.1 GCA_030145625.1 Desulfocapsa sp.
CAACGGTTGAGGAGTTAAACAAACAGGCAAAAAACACATGAGCGCCAAGGCAAAAAAGATCACCTACACCATCAAGGCCGAATATGACGGCCAGAGTGAGTTGAAAAAGCTCGCCACAGACCTCAAGTCCCTGGACAGGATCGAGGTCATGAAGGGATCTGAGCAGTCGTTTATGAAGGCGAATAAGGACTTTGTCGAGATGAAAAACAAAGTCCGCGAACTCCGGAAGGAGATGAGAAAACCTGGCGGAGAGGCGTTTGCCGCCAGCTATAGCAAGGCGCGGCAGGAGATGGTGAAACTGCAGGCCGCCATGCAGAAACAGAAGGACAAGATTGATGAGACCAGGACATCACTGAAAAAGCAGGGCACATCTATTTCCGAGGTCTCGGAAAAATACAAGGAGATGCAGGTAGCTGCCGAACGCAGCGCCAGAACAATTGCCGCCCGCCAGAAAATAGGCGTCAGGTCCTGGCGTGAGATAGAAAGCGAGATCACCGGACTGAAACGTGCTTACAAGGATCTGGAGTCCAGCGGCGAACACTCCATGTCCGAGCTTGCCCAGGCCAAGCAGAAGCTGGAAACCAGGGTAAAACGCCTCAACACGGAAATGGGAAAGACCCCTGCCGTGGCCAGGCAGTCAAATGCCGCCTTGGCCAAGACAACGGCGGGCCTCAATTCATTCCTCGGTGCCTACCTCGGTGTCGCCGGAGCAATGGCCGCCGGCTACGGACTCAGTCGCATTGTCGAAGATGTCACCAGGGGTGCCAAGGAGATGGGGAACTGGTCAAAACTTGCCGGGCAATCCGTCGGGGAATTTGCCGCCACTGCCTATGCCGTGCGAACCGTCGGTATCGAGGCCGAAAAACTGGCAGACATGTCCAAGGACGTCAAGGACAAGATCGGTGATTTTATAGAGACCGGCGGCGGAGAGTTTGCCGATTTTTTTGAAATTCTCGGTGACCAGGTAGGAGTCACGGCGGAAGAGTTGATCAAGATGTCCGGCCCAGATGCCCTTATTGCTATCAAGACCGCCATGGAGCAGGCCAATGTTCCCCTGGAAAACCAGGTTTTTTACCTCGAATCCCTGGCCAACGACGCCTCTCTTTTAATCCCCCTGCTGGCAAATGAGGGGCAGAAGATGAAGGAGGTGGCCGCCAGGGCAAAGGAGATGGGTATCGCCATCTCAGATCTCGATCACAAAAAACTCCTCGAACTCGACGGAGTGTTGCGCGAGTTTTCCGTCAGCATCGGCGTCATCAAGCGGGATATCACCCTGGCCCTGGCCCCGGCCATAAAGGACATGGCCGGATATTTCAAGGAGAACAAGGAAGAGGTCAAAGATTTTGTGGTCGGATTTGCAAGAGCCGCCGGCGGGATCGGCAAGTTTATCGTTGAAAACAGCGATCTGATCGCCACCCTCCTGAAAGTGAGTGTGACCCTGATCGCGGTAAACCAGGGCGTTGGGCTGGTTAAAAATTCATTTAATTTGGTTCGCCAGGGCCTGCCTCTCATTGCCGCGAATTTTTCAAAACTGAGTCCTGAGGTTTTTACAGCAGCGGCAGCATTCAAGGCCCTCGGTGCGGCAATGGTCATCCAGTGGAGTACCGACAGGGTTATCAGGGCCTATGAAGCGTTCGGAAAAATGCGTGACGCCCAAAATGAGGCAAGAGCCGCTGAAGAAAGACTTATTGAAACCCAGGAACGGCATGCAACGAAACTGGAGGAAATAAAACGTACAACAGAAGGAGTTGTTACTTCGTGGGAAAATTTTGGTGTTGCCAGAAAAAAGAATCTCATCCACTTCGACGAGGAGACGCAAACGTGGAAAAAAGGCGCTGGCGAGATGAAGAAGGCTATTTCCGAAGTTGCTGACGCCACAACATCATCATTTAAGACCGTGAAGCGGGTCACCGGTGAAGCCCTGGAGGAGATGAAAAAGAAGTACCAGGAGTACGCAGCCGAGATCAAGCGTCTCCAGGATCAGATTGCAGGCCGCGAGCAGTCACTGGCAGAGCAGCTCAGGGCCTTGGGCCGCACCGGCATGTCAGACCTCGGTGCCTGGAAGGACCGCAAACGCGAGGCCGAGGAGTACGAGAAGGCAGCACGCCTGGCCATGGCCGCCGGCAACTACGAAGAAGCAGTCAATATGGCCGATAGGGCCAAGTCAGCCTATGCAGATCTGAACGAAGAGGTGAAAGCCGGTGAAAAGGTGGCCGTCTCTCAGGAACAAGCACTCAAAACCGCCATGGCAGGCGTAGAAGATACAGGGAAACTCGCGATCCAGGCCCTCCAGGCCCAGCAGGACGCGGCCGTCAAGTCAATGGAAACCCTCGCCGACCAGTCAGGATTCCAGGATCTTGCCAAGGGTATGGATGAGTCTAAACAGCAGTGGATCAATAACTGGCTGGATATGCGCCAGTCCACCATCAAAAATCTCGACGAGGTGGAACAGCGGATCATCGCGATCACCACGGACCGCAACATGACGGTATACGTCAACGAAGTTATCAATCGGGCAACTGGCGGAGCGATAGGCGCTTTGCGTCGCTCCCACGGTGGCCCCATTTACGGTCCTGCCCGTCTGGAAGTTGCGGCAATGGCCTTTGGCGGGCGCTATCGTTCAGCGGCAAACGGTTTTCATTTCCCTGGATACGGAGGAGGCGACCAACCGAAAAACCTGGTGATGGCCGAAGACGGCGAGGTGATGCTCAGGAAGGAGTCTGTCCAGGCCGCTGGGCTTCGTGCCGCCCTGGCCTTTAACGCCGGCCGGTTCGATATCGTAATGCGCGAGCTGCTCCAACGTTTTGACGCCGGGGCCATCAAGCGCCGCCTCGGTGGCCCCATCTCGGCACCACTCAATAATCTGCCATCACTCCCCCAGATGATGGCTGCCGGCGGGCCTGTTTTGGCTGGAGCCGGTGAGCCGCAATCACTTGGCCATTACACCCATGATATTAATTTCCAAGGCAATGGCGCTCCTGTGCGGGTGATGACAGACAGGCAAAATACTGCTGCATTTATCAATGGCCTGAAACGTATGCAGGAGCTGGCGTCATGACGGTGAAGATTGGAAACATAGTCCTTGATGACAACCTGCAGCTGTATGGAATTGAGACAGGTAGGGATATCGATGTGCAGCAGATAGGTGTCATGGACGGCAGCAGTGTCTTCCAGACCATGTCATTTGGTGGCGGCCGTCCGCTTGCTTTGACAGCATCCCAGGATGGAGACACATCGGTTGGTGTCTTCCTTCGCTCCCAGCTCATGGCCATTAAGGATTTGGCAAAAGCAGGGCAGGCCGTGTCGTTCATCCATCATCTTGGCACATTTTCCGTGCTCATTCTATCCACCGAGGATGTCACCCCGGTGATTGTTTATGCAGACCCCGGGGACGATGACCGGTTCGTCGGCTCAATACAAATGATCGAGGTATAAAAAATGCTTGATA
>JAQYVF010000006.1 GCA_030145625.1 Desulfocapsa sp.
AAATTTCTCCCCATTCTTGGTTATGAACCGGGACGGTTTGAATATACCTGGGTTTCTGCCTCTGAAGGTCAGCGTTGGCAACAGGTGGTGACTTCATTCACCGAACAAATTCACAAACTCGGCCCGGCTCCAAAGATTGTTGGACCGGAAGCCTCGGATACACTCAGCCTTATGCAGGCTGCCCTGTAAAGGGAAACCTCAGATCTGAGCCGAACAAAGGAGACCAGGTGAAATTTCAAAACGAACTCAAAGACAGCATCAGAAAGGCCCTGCCTGAATTGGATGTGGTTATTGGTTGGTGCGGGAGCTTTGATCGCCTGCATGCCACACCACATTTTATTCGCAGGGAAGAAGATATAGAGAAGCTCGAGATAGGACCGCTTAGCGTACACAACCTGGCTACTTACCTCCCCGGCCTGCGTGGCAAAAAGGTGGGGATTGTGGTCAAGGGCTGTGACAGCCGCTCAGTCATTGAGCTGCTTCAGGAAAAACTCATCGACAGGGAAGACATAACCATATTTGGGTTCCCCTGCACAGGTGTTGTGGATCAGGCAAAAATCAAAAAGGCCCTTGGATATGTGGGGAATGTTGAATCCTGTGATATGTCTGACAAGTCGATGGTACTTGTTATAGACGGTCAGACACATTTGTTGAACTTTTCTGAGATAAAGGCCGAAAAATGTTACTCCTGCAAGTACCCGGACGCAATTATCAGCGATCATTTTGTCGGAGACAAGATAGGAAATGGAGACTCGACCGATGCGAATTACGAGGCATTGGAGACCTTCGAGAAACTCCCGGTTTCTGAGAGATTCGGTTACTGGCTGAAAGAACTTGACCGCTGCATCCGTTGTTATGCCTGTCGTAATGCCTGTCCATTATGTGTCTGTCGTGACCATTGTGCGGCTGAAAGTCGTGAGCCACATTGGTTGTCCCAGGAAAACAATGTGCGTGATAAATTGATGTTTCAGGTTATTCACGCCTATCATCTGGCAGGAAGATGTACTGAATGTGGCGAATGTCAGCGTGCCTGCCCTGTGGATATTCCTGTTCTTATGCTTAAGCAGAAAATGA
This sequence comes from Desulfocapsa sp., assembly GCA_030145625.1. Classification (GTDB taxonomy): domain Bacteria; phylum Desulfobacterota; class Desulfobulbia; order Desulfobulbales; family Desulfocapsaceae; genus Desulfocapsa. The sequence continues at coordinate 1,075 of JAQYVF010000006.1, forward strand.
ACAAGGAAGTCAGGGATATCTTTAAATATGAGGCTGGAGTTGACCCTGAAGAAACTCCGCCACTGCTCTCCTTCAAGATGGAAGAAGAGAATATTACAGAGAAGGATTGGTAATGGCTCTTGTTAAATATCTGAAATCATCGGACTTGAAGTCCTGGCTTGCGGAACTGGCACAGAAAAACAGTGTTTTCGCCCCACGTTATGAAGGCGACTCAGTGATTTTTGCCCCCTTTGATCCCGAGCAGGAAATTTTTATAAAAAACGCAGCCACCGCGCCGCCTAAAAAGACGGTTTTTCCCCAGAGTGAAAAACTTGTCGATTTTAAGTACAGCAAAGATCCTGAAGATTTGAGCAGGATCCTGATTGATGCAAAAGAAAACCTTCCCGAAGGAACAGCCATAGTGTTTGGTGGCCGCCCCTGTGACGTTCGCGGATTTACCATGTTCGATCGGGTGTATATGTCGGAAGAAGCAACCGATATTTATTACAAGACCCGCAGGGATAACACATCGTTCATCACTTTGGCCTGTGACTCAACCGAAAATACCTGCTTTTGTAACTGGGTGAACAGCAGTCCCTCAGACCCGACCGGTTCAGATGTGCTGGCTATTCCTGTGGGTGATGGCCTACTCCTGAAAGCTGTTTCCGACAGGGGCGAAAGTCTGTTGACTTCCAAGCTTCTGTCAGATGGGGAGAGCAGAATAGGCGAAGGGGAAAAGGTATGCAAAGAGGCTGCTGAAAGCTTGAGTCAGGTACAGGATCTGTCAAACGCTCCCCAGAAACTTCTGGAAGTTTTTGATAGCATCGAATTTTGGGAAGATGTTTCGGCAAAATGTCTCAGTTGCGGTGCCTGCACCTATCTTTGTCCAACATGCTACTGTTTCAACATCACTGATGAGACCAAAGGTTTGCAAGCTTCCAGGATCAGGTCATGGGACAACTGTATGTCAGCCCTTTTTACCATGGAAGCCAGTGGTCATAATCCTCGTCCTACCAAGGCTCACAGATTGAAAAACAGGGTGGGGCACAAATTCAGTTATTATCCGGATCTTCATGACGGAGTTATTTCCTGCTGCGGTTGCGGCAGATGTATAAAGAGCTGTCCGGCAGGAGTGGATATTCGTGAAATAGTGCTGAAGGCCATTGAATTTGAGCCAACAGTTGTAGAGGGGTAAGCAGATGAATACAAAGAATCTCTATCTTCCTGAGATGGCTACGATCCAAGAAGTCATTGAAGAAACACATAATATTGTAACATTTAGGGTGACGCTGAACAATCAGGAAGCGATGAAGAATTTCAGCTTTGAACCTGGTAATGTTGGTCAGCTTTCCGCTTTCGGCATTGGTGAATCAACGTTTGTTATTAATTCCCCGCCAACACGCATGGATTACTTGCAATTCAGTGTCATGCGATCCGGTGAGGTGACGACCAAATTGCATTCCCTCAAGGCCGGAGATCAGGTAGGCGTGCGTGCACCGTTAGGCAATCATTTCCCATATGAGAATATGAAGGGAAAAGATATTGTTTTCGTTGGTGGTGGTATCGGCATGGCCCCCCTGAGGACTCTTCTCTTATTTATGCTTGATAACAGAGATGATTACGGAAAAATAACCCTGCTTTACGGAGCCAGATCTCCCCTGGATATGGCATATAACTACGAGTTGCAGGACTGGTTGGATCGTGACGATCTTGATACCCATCTGACCATTGATGCTGAGTTTGAAGGCTGGGAACATAACGTAGGGCTTATCCCTAATGTTCTTCTTGAGATCGCACCCAGTGCTGAAAATAGCGTAGCGATTACCTGTGGTCCGCCGATTATGATTAAGTTCACCCTGCAGGCCCTGGAAAAACTTGGGTTTAAGGATGAACAGATAGTGACCACCCTGGAAAAACGGATGAAATGCGGTGTTGGCATCTGTGGTCGTTGCAATATTGGCTCAAGTTATGTGTGCAAGGATGGACCAGTTTACACTGGTGCCCAGCTCAAGGAACTTCCCAATGAATTGTAGAGTCCTCTTTGTGTGAATATAGCTATTATCCTGAAGTGTTATGAAATGGTAGCTGTAGGTTTCAATAGTTAGCAAAGAGTTAGATGGATTTCTAGAAAAGTAAAGTGATAAAAATGAGGCCATGTGGCCTTACGGGTCGTTGAAGATGTGTCTCTGTGGATATTCTTACACACCCTCAAATTTTCAATCCTAAAAGGAGCAACATTATGGCTGATAAGATTTTTCGGGTCAATATGACGGATCTTTCAACTTCTGTCGAAGACGTACCGGCTGACTGGGCTGGTCATGGTGGACGCGGACTCACTTCAACAATTGTAGCGGCGGAAGTCCCTCCCACCTGTCATCCTCTGGGACCCAACAACAAGCTTGTTGTCGCACCAGGTCTGCTTTCCGGTACTCCTGCTGCAAACTCAGGGCGTCTTTCCTGCGGGGCCAAGAGTCCTTTGACCGGCACCATCAAAGAGTCAAATTCCGGAGGTACTTCTGCACAGTCGCTTGCTAAATGTGGCTGTAAAGCATTGATTATCGAAGGCCTGCCCAAAGGTGATGCCTGGTACAGCCTGGCTGTAACCCCTGAAGGTGTAACCATCAATGAGGAAACAGAAGTTATCGGTAAAGGTAACTTTGCAGCGACTGAACTTCTCAGTGAACGTCTTGGAAAATCTCAAGGAATTATCACCATCGGCCCTGCCGGTGAAATGAAAATGAGATCCGCCAATCTTTCAGTAAAAGATCCTGATGGACATCTGCGCTCCTGCGGACGCGGTGGTCTTGGCGCCGTAATGGGATCAAAAGGTGTCAAATTTATCAGTATTGATTCCAAGGACGGTAAGGTTGAAGTTGCCGATATGGACAAATTCCGGGCAGCCAACAAAGCCTTTGCCAAAGCCCTTGTCGATCACCCTGTCAGCCAGGCCCTCGGAACCTACGGCACAAACGTTCTTGTAAATATTATTAATGAGTCCGGTGGACTGCCAACCAGGAATTTTACTCAAGGTCAATTTGAAGGCCACGAGCAGATTTCCGGGGAAACCATGCACGATGTAATTAAAGAGCGTGATGGCAAGGTCAAACATAACTGTCACAAGGGATGTGTCATTCAATGTTCCCAGATCTATAATGATGTAAAGAATGAATATAAAACCTCAGGTTTTGAGTATGAGTCAATCTGGGCTCTTGGCGCCGACTGTGCCATTGATAATCTGGACCATATAGCTGAGGCCGATCATCTCCTTGACGATCTCGGCATTGATTCCATTGAAACTGCTGTAGCCATAGGTGTTGCCATGGAAGCAGGTGTTATAGAATTTGGTGATGGTGAAGGCTTGATTCGTTTGTTGACAGACGAAGTTGCCAAGGGAACCGGTCTTGGTCGTATCATCGGCGGCGGTGCCGGTGATGTTGGTCGCGCCTTCGGTGTTACCCGTGTTCCGGTGGTAAAAAACCAGGCTATTCCTGCCTATGATCCACGTGCCATCAAGGGCATCGGCATTACCTACGCCACCTCCACCCAGGGAGCTGATCATACAATGGGCTACACCATTGCCACCAATGTACTCGGTGTCGGCGGTAGCGTTGATCCTCTTTCCAAAGAAGGTCAGGTTGAGCTTTCCCGTAATCTACAGATTGCCACCGCTGCCATCGATTCAACAGGTATGTGTCTCTTTATCGCCTTTGCAGCACTTGACGATGAGACCTGTCTGCCGGCTCTTATTGATCTTATCAATGCCCGTTTCGGTATTGCATTGACCGGTGATGATGTAACAAATCTGGGTAAATCCATCTTGAAAACCGAGCATGCCTTTAATCAGGCTGCCGGCTTTACAAATGAGGATGACAGATTGCCTGAATTCTTCAGTATGGAACCTGTTGCTCCCCATAATGTAGTGTGGGATTTCACAGGAGCCGAGATCGATACCTTCTGGGATTTCTAAAGGTATCACCAAAGATGTACGTTCTGTTTTCTGCCTATTTCTCTTCTCTTTCCTCCTCCATTAATAGGCAGAGAGCAGGCGTATGTTGTAAAGGTCACCTTGAATAATTTCTTTTTTACCCAATTTTCTCTTCCTCGATCTTGAGTAAAAATTGAGATTATTCAAGGTACCCTTTGATTGTATAATTGCAGAACCCGCTTTTTCCTCTTCTTATGTTGAACTCCACTCATCATATACCCCGGCTTGAAATTCTAATATCTCCTGGTTCCATCTCCAAATATACAACACTGTTGCAGGCAGGCATCATTGTGGAAAGGTCATCCACAATCACTTTTGCAGAGCTTTTTGCCTCTTTGCCTGGATTCAGCACCAAATATATTGGTGATCGTATAGAAACGATTTTCCAAAATGGCTTACCTGTTGATGATATTGAAACAGGTATAGACGGACCTGCTCCCGTTATTGCTATTTCGGGTGCCATGCCTGGTCTTGCCGGAGCTATTTTTCGAAAAAATAGTTTTCATGCCGCCCTGCGAACCTCAGACTCTAACGCTTTGCCTGACAAGTTGGAGAGGTCGGAGGGCGTTTTGATAAGACTGAAGTTTTTCAATGTGATTGCCAGTGAAAAAGGGGGGACTATCCTGAATAGCGGCTGTTTTATGAAAAGTGACAGCGTGTTGAAGTTTATTAACTACAGGCCGCGGCTCTTTTCAGAGGTACTGTCCCTGCATTGCAATGATGAATCCTTAGGGCTTGATGACATGAAGACTATTCTTCATAAGTCAGAAACCGTTTATTTGAGGATTCAAGAAGACAATGTCGCTCTCTGAAAAAACAACAGATATACTTGGGCGGCAACCCCTGACTTCCGTCAAAGATGCTCTTGCACTTCTTCGGGTCAGCCTGCAACGTATTTTACCTCGGACAGAGTCTATTTGCCTGGACGAGGCACTCGATCGGATTATTTCTAAAAACACCCTTTCTCCTAAAGATCTTCCGGATCTGGCACGATCAACCATGGATGGCTTTGCCGCAAAAGAGGCAGACACCTTTGGTGCCAGCCAGTTTATGCCCTGTAATTTACAGATAAGTGGCGAGGTGCTTAAGGCCCTGCCGATCCTGGGTAAATCAGGATCAATATCAACCCGGTCCAGAGCCCATGGCTACTTTCTTATCGATGAAAGTCTACAGGGCCTGGCAAAAAAAGACTCTTAAGTCAGGGGTCATTTGCTGCAATGAAAAAGCCAAATATTTTTGTCAAAAACCACCCCCTCGTCGATGCCAAAAAACTTTGGCAGCAAGCACTCGATAGAATTGAATTCAGCAGCAGGCAGATAACCATTCATTTTTTTCCTGTCGATGAAGCCCTTGGTTACCGCCTTGCCGAACCGGTTTTTGCCAGTCACTCCTCACCTTCCTACAATGCTGCTGCCATGGATGGTATTGCAGTCCATTTTGCTGATCTGTCTCAGGCAAGTGAGGCCTCGCCTATGCAGCTAGGCAAAGGGAGATTTATGCCGGTTAATACCGGTAACGCCCTGCCTGATGGTTTTGATGCCGTTGTCATGATTGAAGATGTTCACTATGTCAGCGATGAGCTTGTGGAACTGACCATGCCGGCAACCCCCTGGCAGCATGTACGAACCATTGGTGAAGATATAGTGGCAACGGAGCTCATTCTTCCCGAAGGCCATAAAGTCCGTCCCATTGATCAGGGGGCAATGCTTGCAACCGGGGTAACAAAAATAAATGTGCGGCGTCCGCCTAAGGTGCTGGTTATCCCCACCGGCAGCGAACTTATCCAACCAGGACAGGCTGTGAAACCAGGACAGATCATTGAATTTAATTCCAGAATACTCGCTGGATACCTCAATGACTGGGGGGCGGAGACCAGGGGGTCGATGCCGGTAATTGATGATATCAAGCACCTCCGGAAGGCAATAAAAAAAGGGGTACAGGAGAACGACATTGTTGTGATCAATGCCGGAGCTTCTGCGGGCAGCAGGGACTTCACCTCGAATGTGTTGGCAGAATTGGGTGAAGTTATTGTCCATGGTGTGGCCATCAAGCCTGGAAAGCCTGTTGTTTTAGCCATTGTCGACAATACCCCTGTTATTTGCCTGCCGGGCTATCCGGTATCGGCCATTCTTACCATGCGGGTTTTTGTTCGTGATATGATATATGCCTTCATGGAGCAGGACGCTCAGAAAATACACATGATCGATGCCGTGATGTCTCGTCCACTTGCCTCGTCCATGGGGGTTGATGAGTATGTACGGGTTAGCCTGGGGCAGGTTGATTATAACCTCATGGCTACTCCTGTAGAAAAGGGAGCAGGGGCCGTGATGTCCCTTGTTCGCGCCGATGGCTTATTGACTCTTCCGGCGGGAAGTGAGGGGATTGGCGCTGGTGAAGTTGTTGAGATTGAGTTGCTTCGACCTCGACAGGAGATAGAGGCAACGCTCGTCTTTATCGGTAGTCACGATAACATCCTTGATGTAATTGCCAACCAGCTTCACATACGGCGCCCTGCCACCAGAGTTTCTTCGGCCCATGTTGGTTCCATGGGTGGTATAATGGCAATGCGCAGGGGGGAAGCCCATCTTTCTGGAATTCATCTGCTTGATGAAGAAAGTGGAGAATATAATATTTCCTACATTAAGCGTTTTCTAGGTGATATTCCTCTACAGCTTATTAATCTCTGTTACCGTGAGCAGGGCTTACTGGTTCAGAAGGGCAATCCACAAGCCATTAAGGGCTTTGTTGATATTGCAACGCGTCAGCTTTCTTTTATTAACCGCCAAAATGGTGCCGGTACCCGTTTGCTTACAGATAAAATGTTGCGTGATCTGTATGTTGATCCTGGTGCTATCCAGGGCTACGATCATGAAGAATACACCCATAAGGGTGTTGCGGCAGCCATTGCCGGTGGTAGTGTTGATACGGGAATAGGTCTTCGCGCTGCGGCGGTGGCTCTTGATCTTGATTTTATACCCCTGGCGGAAGAGCGTTATGACCTCATTCTTCCTCTTAAGTTTCGACAAGATAAAAAGGTGGGAACTGTTCTCGATCTTATGGAAAATGACCAGGGTTTTCATGAAAAAGTTCTCTCTCTTGGTGGCTACGATCTCCGTGATTGTGGGAAGGTGATGTACGAACAAGGATAATGTGGTAGCCGGAATGATGAACTGTCTGTTTTTCATTTTGCAGGCAATTGCTAGTGAAAATGATTTTGCCTACGTTTACTAGAGAGTTATGAACAGATAGAGGAATTGTGTATGAAAGTATCCGTAAAACTTTTTGCCTTCTTTCGCGAAGGCCGTTTTAAGATAGAAGAGAGAGAATATCCTGAGCCGACAACGGTTTCCGAGGTTGTTGCAGGGCTGGGTATAGATCCTGAGGAAGTTGGTGTCCTTATGATAAATTCCAGGCATTGCCAGTTTGAGACCCTTATAGAAGAAGGGGACAGCCTGGCGATTTTCCCAGTGATTGGCGGGGGCTGATACAGGTATTGGCCCATGGTCTCAATATGGTTTTTATCGGCCAATCTGATCAAAGAGCAGGTTGGAAATATGATCAGCAATCACCTTTGGCTCCCCATACTCTTCCTGCCAGCCTGGCAGTTTTGACTGCAGGGCCCTGCTCTCAAAATGGTAGGTGACAAGGCCTATCAGGGAAATGGCGAAAAGCGTTGGATTCTGAGAGGGAGACAGGTCTTTAATGAGATCGGTGAGAATATCAAACTGCTTTCTGAAGACATATTCTGCTAGGAGTTGTAATCGTTCTTCGTCGCCGTCAAGGAGTTCTCGTTGGATAAGTTTCCACACGTTCGGATGATTGTGCATCAGTTCTGTGAAAAGATGGATGAAACGGGCAAGACGTTCCGGGGCTTTTTCCTCGCCCTTTAGGACGGTAGATAGAGTCTCGAATTTATCGGTCAAGGCGTATGACATCGCCTCAAGATAGAGGGCCTGTTTATTTGGGAAGTGATAGTATAGAGCTGCTGCAGATATGCCGACCTCCGCGGCAATGGCACGCATGGAAACAGCGGCAAAACCATTGTTTGAAAATAATGGGATTGCCAGTTCCAATATTCTTTCTTTGTTCCTAGGATTTATTGGTCGCACAATGATATCCCAAAATGGTTAAGAGTTTTCTCCATCTGAAGAGATTATAGATCTCCCATGGCGTGACGTAGTCTCAGTGAGGACAGAATGACAGTATACACCGCATTGTCATAATTGACATGGCTCAACATGCGTTGTGTCTCAGCATCAAGTACCTCACTGTTTATCGCAAGACCTTCCAAGTAACGATCTGTTGTAAGTTCTAGATTTTCTTCACTTCCTGCCAAAGCCTCGCCTGTCACCTCTACTCGTTTTCTGCTGTTTGCGAGACTATGCCAGGCATCTTTTACCTGCAATGGAATGATTGATTCAACTTCCAGCTGTTGTTCCAATAGGGCTTCTTGCTGTCTGGCAATGGCGTCAGCCTGATATTTTGCTACACCTCCGTCGAACTGTATTGATAGACCAAGAGTCATTGACCAGACACCCTCATGGGCCTGATAATCATTTTCCTGATACTCATAGCCGCCATTAAGGAACAGTTGCGGGCCATAGGAGGCGTATATCATATCTTTTTTCTGCATCAGACTATTCATTCGATGGTTGAGGATTGTGAGCTCTGGTCGATTATCAAGTGCTCTATGGGTTAATTCCTCTAAGTCTTTATCAGGGAGGAGAGCTTCGGGGGCTTTCAGGTCAACAGTGGTTGTCAAAGGGCGACCCAGAAACCTGTTGTAGGCAGCAAGGGCAATGGCATATCTATCTTCAGTGGTGAGTAAATATTGCCTGGCATTTGCAAGGGCTACCTGAATGGAGAGGAGGTCATTTAAGGGGACAAAACCCTCATCGTACAGATCTTTTACTACTTTTTGGTGTGCCGACAAACTTTTCACATGGCTGTGGGCAACGGCAAGACCTCGTTTGGCCTGCAGGACAGAGACAAATGATTCCGCCACGTTAAGTTTTAAATTGCGCAGGGTGTTCGTTTTTTCTGCAAGGGCGGCATCCCAGCCAAATTCAGCCGCCTTGATTCCGTGCGTTATGCTGCCGCTGGTATAGAGAGGAAGTGTGGCTGTTGCTTGAGCAGTATAAAAATCCTCATTTCCCAAAGGTATCTGCATGCTTTCGGGCCCTGTATTCATGAGCATCGCCGGTGACTCACTAAGCACTGTATACCCACCATGAAGAGAGAGCTGGGGCATCCTTGCTGCCTGAGCGGCTTTATGCAGGAGTTCAGCCGAACCCGTCAGGTTGTCAGCTGCCTTGAGAGTATGATTTGTTGAGATGGCCAGTTCCCAGGCTTCCTCCAGAGTCTCAGCAAGAGAGATCGATACAGAGCCGCAGGCAAGAGTCCAGAAAACGAGTGCTGTGAAAAGGGTGCGGTGGAGTTGGTGTCTTGTTAATATCACTATTTTACCTCCGTTTCCTGCCTGTTGTGGCTACCGGTCGCTGTTTGCGAAGATGATCTGCCAAACAGGGTGTAGACCAAAAGTGGGATGATCAACAAGGTGAGAATTGTGGAACTGAGGGTCCCGAAGATAAGAGAGATGGCCAGTCCGCAGAACACCGGATCTGTCAGCATGATAGAGGAACCGAGAGTGACGGCAAGTGCGGTTAACAGGATAGGACGTAATCTTACCGCACCTGCTTCTCGCACTGCTTCTTCCAGTTTTTTACCTTCTCTGAGGTAAGTCAGGATAAAATCGATGATGAGCAGTGAGTTGCGGACAACTACCCCCGCAAGGGCTATAACGCCTATCATGGATGGACCGCTAAAGGGTTGTCCCATGAGCCAGTGACCTGGAAAGACGCCTATCAACCCAAGGGGGATAGCGGCCATGGCTATCAGTGGAATAACAAATGAACGGTAATAGGCAACAAATAAGAGATAGATGAGGGCCATTGCCACCCGCATGGCATTACCCTGGTCTCTGAAAAAATCCAGACTCTGACGAACCTCTCCTGACCAGAGAAGCTGATACCCTTTGGTGGTGTCTGGTCGGATACTCTCCTGGCTGAGATTACCTGTGCTCAGTGTTCTCTGGTCATCAATCATCATGTCGTTTATCCGTCTGTCCAGGTCAAGAACGGCATAGAAAGGGGCAGTCTCATTTTTCAATTGGGCTTGCACATACACTACCTGTTCGTTGTCCTGATGCAGGATCGGCCTGTCTCTGGGGCCTTCGCTGATAATGACCAGTTCTGACACGGGTACCTTCTGTCCCATTTTGTTAGTGATGAAAATTTTGGAGAGCAGCAGTGGGTCAATTTGATGCCTGCGAGGGACATGGAGGAGGATTGGCACTTCATTTTTTTCGCCTTGCATATGAACCCGGCCAAGATCAACGCCATTGATTATGTGACGAAGTGCTTCTGCGATCTGGGCGGTGGTAATCCCAGAGAAAGCAGCCTTTTCCTTGTCTACGCTAATTCGGTATTCCAATACATCCTCGACTTCAGAATCAGTTACTTCCAGGGCACCGTAGGTCTTGCTGAATTCTGTGTTGACTTGACCGGCAATCTTACGCAACAGCACCGGATCAGGGCCGTATATCTCTGCCAGCACGGTTGCCCGCACCGGAGGACCGGGTGGGTCTTCCACCAGCTGGATCAGGGCATTTAGATACTGTTTTTGAATCGCTTCAACCTGTGGCCGTATTTCCTCGACAATCTGAATGGAGGATTTGTCGCGCTGATGTTTGTCAATGAGGTTGACACGAATCTCGGCAAGATGAGGGCCAATCTTGTTTCCGCCTCCTCTGAGCAAACTGTTGAAATCAATCACACCGCCGGTGCCGATATAGGCCTGGTAGTTCGTGATATGGGGCTGCTTGCGTAGGAGTTCGCAGAGGTCACGGACAAGCTGATCTGTTCGTTCAATGGGGATGTCTTCTCCCATATCCACTGTGATATTAAATGTGTTCTGATTATCTTTGGGAGACATTTTTAAGGCCACCCCCAAAGGAGAAAAGGGGCCGCCAACCCCCTGAGGACGAATAAACTGCCAGGCCGGCATCAACAAGGTGACAAGGATGAGAATAATGGTGAGCAGAAACAGGGTATAGCGAAAGGAGGGTTTTCTGAGAAATGGCGTTATGACTCTGGAATAGAAGCGATGCAGGCGATCCTCATTGTCTTTTGGAACCTTACGTGAGGTGACTGTTTTCGGTTTGAGCCAGCGATATGCCGCCCATGGCGTGATGATATATGCCACCAGCAGAGAGGCAAACATGGCTACCGGAACATTAAAGGTGATGGGAAAAAAATATTGCCCCGACATGCCGGTAAGAAAGAGCAGCGCGGAAAATACCGCCATAACTGCAAAGGTTGCCAGGTTGGTGGGATTGCCGATTTCATTGGTGGCCAGGACTGCGGCAAGACGCCTGTCACCGTCTTGAATGGTTCGATAGTGACGGTTAATATTTTCTATGACTACAATGGCTGCATCCACCAACATGCCCAGAGAGAGGATGAGGGCAAAGAGGGTGATCCGGTTGATGGTAGGGCCAAACAGAAAATCTGCTCCCAGGGTGAGTGCGAGAATGAGAGGAATTGTGAAACTGACGATGAAGGCCTCTTTTAAGCCAAGAAACAGGGCGACGACTGCAAAAACGGTGAGGATGGCAATCCCGAGATGCTCAAGGAGGAGGTTTACGGAATCATCCGCTTTTTTGCCATCGTTTCGGGTAATGATACACTCGACATCGGATGGGAGAAAATTGATTTTCATCCGTTCCAGGCGTTCCAGGACGTCATCGGCAACAAAAACAGCGTTTGTTCCTTCTTTTTTCGCAACGGCCAGAGTGACAGCTGCCATTTCCATGGGACCAGATGTCTTGAAACGTGAATCCGCACGGCCAAAACCGAAGCGGGAAACGGTGTCTCTTTCCGTCAGGGGGCCATCAATTATCTCTGCTACATCTTCCAGGTAGATCGGTCGTCCCTGATGCATCCCCACCACAAGGCCTTCCACGTCCTGGGTGGATGTTAGAAAGCCGTGCAGGAACATGTTTCTGTTTCGGCCCTTTTTGACCAGGTTATCTATGGGGACAGAGAGGTTTGCTGCTGCCAGCATCCCTTGAATTTGATCAAGGGGTATGGCAAAGGCCTGCAGACGTTCCGGATCCAGCTCGATCCGTATTTCCCGGTCGCGTCCACCTTTCACATAAGTTACTGAGACTTCTTCAAGGGAGCGTAACCGTTCAATCATATTGTCGGCCAGTCGTTTCAGTCCATAGTCATCATAGACTGTTGAAGCCAGGGTAATGGTGACGATGGGCACATCATCCACATCAATACTTTTAATTACTGGCTCTCCGGCGTCTTTGGGAAAAAGATGCCGGTTCCCCATTACCTTGTCATAAAGTTTTACCAGTGATTCTTCTTCATCTTCACCACATGAAAACCGGACCATGACCATGCCCACGGAATTTAGGGCGGTGGCATAGATGTGGTCAACTCCGGTAATCTGGCTTGCCAAGCTCTCAAGTGGAATAACGATCAGTTCTTCCACTTCATGGCTTGAAGCACCCGGAAGGGGAATGACAACTTCCACAGCCGGGACAATGATCTGGGGATTTTCCTCTCTTGGAGTTTGCAGTACGGCCACCAGGCCAAGGAGAGAACAGCCGATAATAAAGAGAATAGTCAGCCGGGAGTCGACAAATATTTCAGCAATTCGGCCTGCCGGATTAAAGGCATGATCATTCATTGCCGATCTCCTTTCTGGTCACCACGTCACCCTCTCTGAGTCCTTTCCCTCCCTTGGCCACTATCAGTTCACCATCACTTAATCCTGCATTGACCTGTACCCTGTCCGGCCATTCCCTGCCTGTCCGTATCCAACGAAATCCGACACTCATATCTTCCTTCACCAGGAAGACACCTTTCAGGCCGGCCCGAGTAATGATGGCGGATTTCTGGATGATGGGGTCATATTCATGGCCGATAATAAAAGTTGCCCGGCCAAACATCCCAGGCAATAAGATGGCCTTATCAGAGAAAGCAATTTTCACCAGATATCTTCTGGTAAGCGGATCACCGGAAGGAACCAGTCTGGCGATTTTGCAGATGAATGTTTTGTGCAGGGCGTCTATCCGGACTTCAACTGTGTCTCCCGGCTGTATTGCACTTACCCTGGATTCAGCCACATGGGTTTCAAAAAGGAGATTGTCAGCCGATTCCACGACAATGATTGGTTTTCCGGGAATTGCCAGATCTCCCTTTCTTTTTGCTTTGACAACAACAATGCCGTCTACAGGAGAGAGGATTGTGACATAGGCGCGCTGGGCTATAGCTGTCTCCAGTCCTGTTTGTGCCTGTTTTACCGTATCCATTGCCAAATCTCGTTGAAGTCTGGCTTTGCGGAGAATATTATCTGAGGTGCTTCCCTTCTTGAAGAGGGTCTCATGACGAATGGCATCTATTTGCATATCCTTATAAGCTGCTTCCGTCTGTGCCAATGCTGCACGTGCTTGCAGGATGGCCCCCTCCACATCGGAGTTGTCAAGAACCACCAAGAGTTCTCCGGTTTTGACAGCCTGTCCCTCTTGAACCGTGATATCGTGGATATACCCACTTATTCTTGATGTTATCTCTACTCTGGCATCGGAAACCACTGTTCCTGTGGTTGTGTACACTGTGTCAATGGCTTGATTGGTAATTTTTTCGATCGGTAGGGTGAAGGTTCTCGGTTCGGGATTTTCCATGACAGGATGGTCGGGAGAACATCCTGTCATGACCGCTGTCTGCATGATCAGCCAGAGGGATGAAATCAAATGACGTATGTTGAGGGAGTGTTTTGCTTTCATAAGAGAATACCTTTACGTGGAATGACAGTGACCAATTAACTTAACGAACGTTAGTTAAACTAACTACTGCTTACCGATTTGTCAAATATATTGAGAAGGGCAATGGGAGTACCAAGATGAGGTAAGGGAGCAGTTTTGCTCGATTATGGTCGCTGGTTAATTTGCTCTGATTTTACTAACTGTATTTTAAAAACAATATGTTATATGATGAATGTTGTGAGTTGTGGAGGCGGTCTGAAAGGTTTTGCTGGGGGGTGTGAGAGAGGATAAGAAGGTGTACGTTTTTTTTGTAGGAGCGGATTTATCCGCGAACAGGAGGTGCTGCGCTCCGCTTGCCTGTTTGAGCAGTGTGAGGGATATTCGTGGCTGTAGTTGCTCCTCTTTACCTACTTATAGAGTGGATCACTCGTTTGTTGAGCCTGTTTCATGTGTGAATGAATTGGAGTAGGGAATTTTTTTGGAGCCCGATGATTCTTTTGGCATCATGGTTTGGTGATTGATCAGTTAAACGAAATTGCACTGTTAATTGTAAAATATCGATATTGCAGTGGGATGGCTGTGATCACTTGCTTGTGTTGAGATAGTTAGCCCCAGGAGCAAAGTATAATGTCACATCGAAGATCGGATATAACCTAAACAATGGCTTGCACTTGACCGAAAAGAAAAAGAAAACAGGGCTGTGAGAGTGATAATTATATAAACTGCTATTGAGATTAATAAAGAATGTTGAATGAAATTTTGTAAAGACTGCGGAGGAGTTCTCAATCTTTTCGAAAACAATACCTCAGAGCTATGCTCTTCCTGCGTCCAGCATAAGAAACAACCTTTATCAAAAGTACATAAACCGATAACAGATAATAACGATCTGCTTGGTGAAACCGTATTTACATATGAAAACGGTAAGATTATTTTACGTTCAAAAGAGGGCTGGCTGTTGTGGAGTGCTTCCGGAGAAGCAGAGACTGAGATGAAAACAGTGCTGAAAACAGCAAGATTTATTTATGAAGTTCGCAAAAAACGTAAAAAGAAGAGTTGATCGTTCAGCAAGTGATAAAATTAATAAAAAGTTTTCAATATGGCCGTTACGATATCAATAGGCTCAGGCAAGGGAGGCACCGGGAAGACAATGCTTCTTTGCAACCTTGCACTCTTGCTTGCAAAAAAAGGGAAAAAAGTATGCCTCGTTGATCTTGATATTGGTGGTGCTGATGCCCATCTTTTGTTCGGCCTTTTTGAGCCCAAATATTCTCTTACTGATTTTCTTACAAGAAGAGTTGAATCCATTGCAGATGCCTTGCACACTTTCTATTCATTCAATGGACTGCAACTCCTTCCGGGAACAGGCAGCACCCTGCAGACTGCCAACATGACTTATCAGGAAAAGCAGCGTCTATTGAAAAGTATTTCTACGCTTGATGCTGATGTTGTACTCATTGATGTTGGAGCAGGTACAAGTTATAATTCTCTCGATTTCTTCATGTGTACCGATGTGCAGATCTGTGTTGCCATGCCGGAACCCACGTCAATAATGGATTTTTACACCTTTCTGCAACTGGCAACAATACGAAAAGTGCTGGACAGCTTTCTCTCCCATAGTGAAGTGAGTTTACTTCTCAAAAAACAGAACTTTTCTTCTTTGACTGATGTGTTTGAGTTAGCGGAGAATACCCAGGAAGGTGCAAGGGAAAAGGCCCAGCAGGCTCTGTATGGTTTTAATCCTTTACTGGTGATTAATAGAAATATTTCTAATGGTAAGGTCAATAAAACCAAACTCAAAGAGCTTGTGGCAAAATATCTTGGGATTGATATTCCGTTGCTGGGAGAAATTCCAGAAGACCAGGCGGTCAGTGAAGCCCTCAGAGCATATATACCGGTATGTGAACTTTCTCCCGATGCACCTTCTTCGATAGCATTGCAGAATATCGCCGATAAGATCGAAAAGGTAATAGAACTCTTCCAGAACTACTCAAGCCAACCTGATCCAATTGAGAAGGCTTAAGGGTACCTTGAAAAATTCTAATTTTGCAAGGTGGCCTTAAGAATTTCATTCACCTTGAGTTGTAATTTTCTCTTTTATCCTGGTGTCAGGATACCTGCTGTTCTCTTTCCGCAAAACTCATATTGAGAAAAGGGTCTGCCTGTTTAAGGAGGAGTGATGCTGCCTTTCCTCCTTTTGTTTGTGGAAACGTTTTCCCTAGGATTGCTGTGATGATCTCCTGGTGTTGGATCTGATCGGCAGGGGCGCTCGGGAGGAGACGTCCTTTTTGGGTGGCGACCAAAATATGCGAAGAAAGGAGCTTTTCCAGTGTGCTGAATATGAGCCTGGCCGAGTAGGCAGGGCAATATGCTGGAAGTTCATTTTTTTGCAATTCTTTATTGTCAGCATAGGAGTCCAGGGTGGTCGTGAGGATGTCAAAGGCAGCGCTGAGCTGTTCAAGTGGTGAATGCTCTTCTTTTCTGAGCTGATAATTGCTGTGCTGTTGACAGGCAAATGCCAATTGAGCTCCACCCAGGATGAAGACCCAGCCGAGAAACATCCAGACCAGGAAGAGCGGCAAGGTGGCAAAAGAACCGTAGATGGCATTATATTTGGATACACCGATCTGAAGGTTGATGTAGAAATTCTGGGTAATGAACCAGAGTGTGCCTGCTAAAAGGGCACCGATAAGGGCAGGTATTGGTTTGACCTTGGTATGTGGGAAAAAGATATAAATCAGAAACAGAGTCAAGGTGATAAAAAAGAGAGGGACGATGAGGAGCAGGGCGGTCTGTGTCCAGACTGCAGGAAAAAAGGCCATGATTTTGCCGAGTAGCGCATCATTTTTGAGCACGGCATTGGCTGCAAAACCAAAGTTAATAGAAAGGGGCATAAGCACCAGAAAGGTCAGATAATCGGTAACTTTTCTTAGAATAGAGCGACCCGATGAGACATGCCAGATGGTGTTCATGGAAAGTTCAATGTTGCCGAGAACTAGGACGGCACTGAACAGGATACCGAGAACACCAAAAGTACCAAGGGTGGCAAAATTTGTTTTGTCAACGTAGTCAAAGATTTGATCTGTTGCTGAACGGAGGTGTTTAGTAATGGAGGCATCTTGTTGAGGTGATGGCGTATTTTCAACAGGTTGTGATTTTTGTGTGTTTTTCAAAAAGGTGGGGCTTATTGCCTCCTGCGTGATGGGGGTAGTTCTTTCAAGGGTGTCAATGTAGCTGTATACCACCTGTCGTAACTGGTCACCGCCACCAAGTCCTTTTATCACAGCTGTACTCATGGCTAGCATGGGGACAAGTGAGAGCAGGATTGTGTATGTCAGAGCACTTGCCCGGATATTGAGTTCGTTGCTGTTGAATTCTTTGGCAGTGATAAGGATAATGCGAAAAAAGGTGTGAAACGCGTGCAGCAAAAAAGAGTCTCCTGAAAATGGAGTGTTTGCCCAAGTCAGGATTCGTTGAATTAAGGTTTCTTTGCTGTGGTTTTGTTTTTGCATAAGGGTACGTGGTTCATGAAAGTATGGAATGGGTGGGATACTCTTTTTTCAATTGCCTGGGCGAGGGAGGCAGTCAAGGTTTAGAGTATAACCATTTGTTCAGGATATTAAAGACAATATCTCGTTTGATTGGTTTTGTAATATAGTCACTCATACCGGCTTCGAGACAGAGCTCCCTGTCGCCTTTCATGGCATTTGCGGTCATGGCTATGATGGGAATATCGGTAAACCCAAGACTGCGGATTTTTTGTGTGGCCTCATAGCCATCCATTTCCGGCATCTGTACATCCATAAGAATGGTATCAAACTTGTCCGGGGCGCTGCGGAAGGCTTCCACTGCCAGTTTGCCGTTGGCTGCAATTTCTACACTATATCCGGCTTTGGTCAACATCATATTGGCCAGCTTTTGGTTTACCAGGTTATCTTCCACCAACAATATTCTGACGGATTGTTTGATTTCTTCACGTACAGAATATTGTGTAACCAACTTTTTATCTGCTGGAGGAATATTTTGATTGTCATCACTATTCAACGTTTTGGAAAGGGTGCGCAGGAGAATAGAACGTCTGGCAGGTTTGGTCAAAAAGGCCTCAAAGCCGGCTTCCTTGCATTTGCTTGCTATTTTCTCTGTTGAAGAGGTATAGGCGAGCAAGGGAATGTTTTTACTTGTCAGGGCTGAGTTTCTGATCATGGCAGCCAGTTTAAAGCCGGAAATCATAGGCATCTGCAAGTCAATGATTGCGAGATCAAAAGGGTTTCCCTGTTCTTCTGCCGCAGCCAGGGTGTCCATGGTTTGTGTTTCGTCAAGTAGGGTGACGACATGAATTTCTGCGTTTTTAAGGACATGCTCCAAAATTTCATTGTTGGCCCGGTTGTCATCCACGATGAGCATCCTGCTCCCCTTTAGGTCAAGCTGGCTAAGTGTTTTGCTGCGTGAAATGGCGGACTTACGCATTGCTGCCGTGAAGTGGAAGGTTGTGCCTTCCCCCTGTACACTTTCTACCCAAACTTTTCCCTGCATCAGGGCCGCAATTTTACGACATATGGAGAGTCCCAGTCCTGTTCCTCCATACTTGCGGGTGGTTGAACCGTCTTCCTGTTTAAAGGCTTCGAAGATGGAATCAAATTTGGAAGGAGCAATGCCGATTCCGGTGTCACGAATCAAACAGTGCAGGGTGATTGTGTTATTATCTTCCTCTTCCACATTGATGGCCAACTCCAGTTCGCCTTTTTCAGTGAACTTGGCCGAGTTGGCCAGGAGATTGATCAGTACCTGGCGGAACCTTCCCGGGTCACCTTTTAGATTAGCCGGGAGGTTGTCATCTATGCGACAGAGGACTTCGATGGGTTTACCGGACACCCTTGGACGTATCATGTCGCAGACATCGTGAGCAGTGATCTCCGGGTCAAAATCAATGTACTCAAGGCTCATTTGACCGGCTTCAACTTTGGAGAAATCGAGGATGTCATTAATCAGGCCCAGTAGGGCTTCGCCGCTTCTTTTGATGGTCCTGGCACTGTCACGCTGCTCCTCATCAAGCTCGCTTGCCAGGAGCATATCAGTAAAGCCAATGACACCGTTCATCGGTGTCCGTATTTCATGACTCATGGAGGCAAGGAACTGGCTTTTGGCAACTGAAGCAGCTTCTGCGGCGACTTTTGCTTTACGCAACTGTTTGGTCTGGATTTCAATTTCAGTTTTCAGGGTTTTAGAGTAATTCTCCTGCTGTTCCTGAATAATCTGATAGTTCTTTTCATTATCCTCCAGGGTGGTCTGATATTTTTTTTCCAGGACTGAAAATTTACGATCGAATTGTTTTTTTTGTATGGTCAGTTTTTTTTCAACTGAGGCTTTCTCCAGACGGCTGGCAAAGAGGTTGCAGCTGAGGCCGATTATCCTGACAAGATGTGAGGGGACGTTGCTGGAAGGGAGGAGGGTGAAGAAGAGAGTTGCCCTGATATCGGGAAGGGCGATCGCATGCCAGGCACAATTTTCTGTGGTGACACAAATGAATGGCTTTTGTTTCTCGGCCAGGAGGATAGTTAGTTCGTCCACGATGGCTGACGAGGGATGAATGCCTTCTGCTGTGCTGACGTGCCCACCTTTGTGATCTAAACAGAGAAAAAAACATTCGGCTGCCGTTTCCTCCAAGAGCATCAAAAGTTCTTTGATTTCCTCTTCATAGGAGGTGAGTGGTTCAAAAATTGCGAAGTTCTGAGTCATTTGATTACTCCCCAGCTCCATAAATAGCCTGGGCTTTGACCATTTCTTCTGGAAGATCTTCAATCAGTACCTTGTATTCATCCATGTTTTCCTGGAGATGGGGGACTAGTTGGGGAGGAAGTTCCGGGATGTTGTTGAGCAGGGCGGTGTAACCCAGTTGACCGGTGATGTATTCTGCGATCTGAATAATGCCAAGCAGGCTTTCAGGCGGGTAGTCGCCATCCTGCAGGTGATGATCCCGGATAGCTTCCTGAATGGACTGCGGCATCTTCCAGTCAAGGGTCATGAGGTAGCCGATTTCGCAGTGATCGGTTCCAATAAACTGCTGCTCCAAGTCGGTGATGGAGCTTCCGGTGTCACAGGCCTTGCAGGCTTTTAGAAATTTTTCGCTTTCTACCTGCTCCTCTACGATGAGTCCAAAATCATGCAGAATACCACATAGGTATGCGTCATCGCCGTTGGTGCCGAAAATCCTTTCGGCGATCATTTTGGCACAGATACTTACAGCGGCACAGTGCAGCCACAGTTTTTTTCTTGAAAAGATCTGGGATTCTCCATCTTCATGAAAGATGTTTTTCAAGGCATCGGTTACAGCCATATTGTGCAGGTTTTTCATGCCGATGAAGGCTACTGCTCTACTTATGGAGTCAATTCGTTGGGTGAGTCCGTAAAAAGAGCTGTTGACCAGACGAAGCAGGCGCACCACCAGAATTGGATCCATTTTGATGACGTCTTCAAAGTCCTTCATCGTTGCCTCCTCATCCGAGATGAGCTGAGAGAGGGTGGTCACTACGTGAGGAAGAGTTTCGATGCCATTAAATTTTCTAATGATCTTTTTTGCAGTAGACATGGGCACCTGTCTTTTATGGACAAGGGGTACTCCTTAAATGCAAGGCAGATTATGGTGTGTTGGCCTAAACCACATCATTATTTGTCTTGTCGTAAGTGGATACCCCTTTGTTATGGATTACTCTGCCATTATCTCTTTTTTGCTGACTGCTTCGGATTTAACCCGGTCGAGAAGTTCTGCAAGAACTGGTTTGATGTTTTCTCGAATATCACCGGCAACAATGAGATATAGCAGATCATCTCCGGGTTGGAATCGTCCGGTTTTGGCCTCTGCAACTATGTCATAAATTCCTTCACGTTTGAGAAATTCCTGGCGGATCGTCTCAATTTTGGCAAGATCCGGGGTGACTTCAAGGGCAACTACCTTCTTTCTGTCAGTTCGTGACCAGTTGCGGACCACACCGTTATGAATGAGTATCATCCCGACATTGTCTTGAAAACCTTGCTGCTGCTTCATTTCAGCAATACGTTTTGAAATATCCATAAAAATAAACTCCTTTTGTTGAAAAAATATGTTGTAGGAAAGGGACTCCGAATCAAATAGCCTTGACTATGGGGATTGTCAACTGCTGTGAAGATCGGAGGCGGTTAAAATCAAGACTGGTGTTATATTTTTTGAGAAGCCAGAAGGGGAGATCAAACTTATTGCGGCAGATCTCCCATATGGTGTCACCTTTGCTTACCTCATAGACTTTGACTCCGACAATCTTATAAGCACTATAGAAATCTTCTTCAGTTTCAAGATGAAAGTCAAATCGTTTTTCTTCAAATTCGCTGGCTGATACTCTGGTCAGGGGGATGCGAATTAATTCATCTGGGCGTAGCAGACGATTAGCAGGGATCTTGTTTAGCTTGCGAAGCTCCTGGCCGGGTATCTGTAACCAGTTGGCCAGAAGTTCCACTGACTCTTCCGGGAGAACTGTTATTGTTCCCTGCATAATGTTGTTTTTCAGTGAAGGTTTGCGGACACTGAGTTCTCCAAGGACGACACCGCGTGCCTTTTGGATAGATTTCCATGCAGCCTCTTTTTTATAGGTCTTTTTCAATATTGGTACGGAGTATTGTTTGCCTGTAGTGGAAGAAGCACTCAACGTGGGAATCGTACGCTTCTGTGCTGTGGAGCGGATGTTTTGTATTTTCGCCTGCCTGCTTTTTTTGTTTTGATCAGGGATGCGTAGGTTCTGTCCAACAAAAACGGATGCCTTTTTGTCAAGTTTGTTGGCTAGCATAAGGGTTTTGAGGCTGATTCCATGGGCAAGGGCTATTTTTCCGGCGGTATCTCCGGAGCGGACCCGATAGAATTTTGTTGGCTTTTGTTTTTTGTGGTAAAGGTGCTGCGGGAGCGTCACCAGTAATTTTGTCTGTTGTCGGCTATGGGGGAGACGCAGAGTATACCCTTTCGGTATATATTTTTTTCCTTGAAGCACAGAGCTGCGCAAGGCAGGATTTAATGTTTTTATGGTACGTTGAGAAATATTAAGATGTTTGCACAGGTCGTTAATAGCCATATAGCCGGGTAGCTTTATGGTCGTCACCTGTTGAGGTCTATTCAGGGTGAGAGTGGGATCGTTCTCAAGTTTCCTGGCCACGCTCAGGGCTGCAAGAAATTCGGAGTAAAAATTGCGAGAGGCAAATTTAAAATACCCCTGCTTATAGTTGGAAAAAATCTTTTCATAGCTCTTGTGGGCTTTTTGGGCTCGTAGCATGCCGGCTGTTCCATAGTTATAGGCGGTCAGGGCAAGGGGCCAGCTGCCAAGGAGTTGATGGTTTTTTTTCAGGAATTGTGCGGCGGCTCGGCTTGCGAGGATGGGATCCTGCCGTTCATCTACTTCGTAATTGATGGTAAGAAATTGACTTCCCGTGGCGCGAGTGAACTGCCAGATTCCGGAGGCACCGAATTTCGAATAGGCCTTCAAATTAAAAGAAGATTCCACGTGGGGGAGATAGGCGAGTTCTTCCGGTAAGCCTTGATCTCGGAATATTTTGCGAATATCACTAAGATAAGCCCCTGACCTGATGAACCCTTCGAGAAAACGCTCTTTTTGGCCAATCTGGATACGTATTGAGTTTGCAGCCTCCTGTAACCGTTTTGCATTGTCTGTGCGGAATAACGAGGCAATCCTTTTTTCTTCATTACTGCGTGGTGTGGCACCACCCGCAAGCTTCTTGAGAATCTTTGAGTATTTCTTTTTTACCCCCTTGAAAATCGGAGTGTTAATTTTTGAAGCCCCTGGAATTCGGTGGTCTAAGATGGGGAGAACTGTATAGATCTTTGAGAGGTCATGTGAATCATGCACCACGGCCTGACTGGTGGAATAGTGTTGGTATATTTTTTCCCAGAAGCGGACATTGTTTTCTATGACAGGATAGCGGGGGAACGTTTCACCGGCGAAGCTGATGGCGGGGAAAATGGTTGTGAGACAGAGGAAAAAGAAAAATAGAGAAAATCCCAGCTGTCGGAATCTGAAAAAAATGATGGCTGGAATGATTGGATGCGTATTGCACATTTGAAAGAGGATACTGTTTTTAGGAGAGACCAATGTCTGTCTGGATTGCAATGGAGACATAATAAGAAGAGAGGAAGAATGAGAATTATCCTACTATGACTACTGTCATTATTTAATCATAAGGAGTAACTGATGTATAGCCCTATCTTGGCGACCCTTGGGTTTGTTCTTTCCAAAGATAAAGAAAATGTCTTGCTGGTTCACAGAAATAAAAGGCCAGGAGATCAGCATCTGGGAAAATATAATGGTCTTGGTGGGAAAATGGAAGCAGGGGAAGATGTTTTTGCCTGTATGAAGCGAGAAATCCAGGAAGAAGCCGGTATAGTCTGTGAAAAAGCGGAACTGAGAGGTACCGTCAACTGGCCGGGTTTTGGTCCTGCCGGCGAGCATTGGTTTGGATTTATTTTTTTGATAGATTGTTTTCAGGGGGAACCCTGGTCTGCAAATGAGGAGGGTGATTTGTATTGGAAACCACTCACAGAACTTGATACCCTGCCGATGTGGGAGGGAGATAAATATTTTCTGCCCCTTGTTTTTGACGGCAATCACAAACTTTTTCATGGACATATGCCCTATGAGAATGGACACCCTCTGAACTGGAATTATTCACGGGTATAAGTAATATGGATTGTGTGTTTGACAACTGAACCTGCAGGTTGGTCAGGAGATGGTGAATAAAAGGGAGTTGATATTCTTTGCTGCAAACTGTAGCACATGGAATTTTAAGTAGTTTTTTTGAAACGGTAGTTTGAAATTCTTTGCTGAATACCTGATAATTGTTACTGGAAATAGTACGTGTTTTTAGATGAATAGCATGGAGTGAAACCTTGCAATAATAGACTTTGGAGGTATAATTGATGTGTTCTTTATCTGTTACTTATAATTTTATGTTTTAATTTTTTTTTATATTTGCTCAGGAGTGTATGGTATGGCTCAGGAAAATGAATTACAGCGTCTGGAAGGATTTGTCTCTTCCCTGCTAGAGAAATTTAATGCCCTGCAGGAAGAAAACGGTGAATTGACTGAACGGATACAGAGGCGTGATGATACCATCGGCACCCTCCAGGAAGACCTTGCCGCCATGAAGGATGAGCGGGGAGAGATTTCCAACCGGGTAGGCAGTCTTATCGATAAGATCGAGGAGTGGGAGACTGTCAGTGGAGTTACCACCAAAGAGAGCGATACCTCATATTCTACAGAGAAGGCGGGCGATTCCGGAGTCCAGGGAAGTCTTTTCTCAGTTGACTCGCAAGATGGAGTGAGTTCTTAATAAGTTGAAGCATATGCAAAGCAGTCTGGTCTATTTTTCAGTCTGCACTGAAAGATAGGTTGAAAGGAGAATCAATTGGAACGCCTCGTTCGCTTTGAGCTTCTGGGGCAGCAATTTGCCTTTTATACCGGTGCCCCCGAAGAGGAGGTGGACGAGATTCTCCAGATGGTGGAGAGCCTTGTTCTTGAAAATAGTTCTTCTGAAGCCCCCGGTAGTATATCGGTCAGTAAGGTTGCTGTTTTGGCCAGCTTGAATATGGCCTCCAGGTATGTTGAGCTGAAAAGAGATTTTGAGACCTATAAGAATGACACAGAAACTCGATTGATTCGCCTTACTGAACAAATAAGTGGTGAGTTGGCAGATGAAAAAAAAACATCAGAGAGATGATGGCCTTGCAGTACAGCTATCTTCCCGTTGTTGTAATATTATTTGTGTTATGACGACGTAATGGAGTATACTTGAATAATAGAGAAAATCACGATCCTCATCTCTGAATTCTTTTGTCTGCCATTTAAAATGAGAATTTTTACGACTCCATTGAGTATAATCTGTTTTCGTTTTCCGGAAACTTTGTTATAGTTAATTAAAATAAGATTAAAATCTAGTCCGGTTACTTAGGGTGACGGAAAGGATTAATAGTTTTCCCTGCGCTGTTGGTGATCTTCAGTGTCGTTGAGCCAACTCTCTTAAAAAGGGTAACCTCGCTGTGCTTGAATGGAAAATCGCTTGCGAATTCCCTGAAGAGCACATGGGTCTGCCCACCTATTATATAGGTTTAACTCTCCTGGTGACACGGCAGGGTGGGGAAATTAAATTTTCTCAGAACAGAAAATATTTCTGTTCTGTTTTTATATTCCGGGAACGGATCGTTATGCAGGCATTATTGCAGAATAAAAACGATGCATCCCCCCGGAAATAACCAGCAGGATTGACTGCGGCTGAAAGAGTAGTTGTCGGAAAGAAGACGAAAAAAGGAAATGCAGAGTCTGTTTATATCAACTGTCTAACGGTGCGGCACTATCTTTTGGCCGATTTCATATATAGAGAAAAAACGTTATCTACATGTCTTTGATATCGCATGTGTTTTTTTAGTGATGATGTAAATATTTGACTTTTTAATGTGATTTTTCAGGTATAGGGAAAAATAACTTGCCTGGATAAAGTTTGTGCAACTCCCTTCCTTTCGTTTTTCTCCCCCTTCTTGTGTGGAGTTTTTACTCCTATCTCTCTGTTTTGTCGTCATCTTCGTTTCTGCTGCCACAGGGAACAGTTCATATGGAATTTGTAAATCAATCGCTTGTGCTTCTGCCTCTTGGCTTGCTGGCAGGTCTTGTTGGCGGTTTTTTCCTGAGAAAACGATTTGTTGAAGGGCAACAGGCCAATATTGAATCCCAGGGAAAACAGATCATTGAGACAGCCATCGTTGAGGCTGAGCAGATAAAAAAAGAGGCTTTAATCCAGAGTAAGGAAGAAGCTTATAAGCAAAAACAGAGTGCAGAGGAAGAAATTCGGGCAGAAAAAAATGACCTGAAGGAGGAGTTGCTGCTCCTTGACCGTAAAAAGGATCAGCTGAAGAAAGAGTGGACTACTCTGGACAGACGTCAAGGAGATATGGATAAGCGATCCGATAAGCTCCAACGGTTTGAAAAAGAAGTAGTGGAGAAAAATAAGGAAATTGATACCCTGATCGGAAAACAGCGTTATGAGCTGGAAAAAATCTCAGGCGTGACTCAGAGTGAAGCTAAAAAGCTGCTTATGGAGTCTCTGGAGAGCGAGGCTCGTATGGATGCGGCTAAACGGCTTGCTCGTATAGAAAATGAGATGAAAATGGAGGCTGACCGCAAGGGGAAAAATATTCTTGCCTTGGCCATTTCTCGTTATGCCGGAGATTATGTCGCAGACAAGACCGTTTCCATGGTCCCCTTGCCCAATGATGAGATGAAAGGGCGGATTATTGGACGGGAAGGACGAAATATCAGGGCCATAGAGGCTGCTACCGGTATTGATATTATTATTGATGATACCCCTGAGGCCGTAATCCTGTCTGGCTTTAATCCTGTTCGTCGTGAAGTTGCCCGCCTGGCCCTGCTGCAGTTGATTAATGACGGACGTATTCACCCAGCCCGAATTGAGGAAGTTGTGGCCAAGGTGACCAAGGAGCTTGAGGGGGTTATCCGGGAGGCTGGAGAACAGGCTACCTTTGATGTAGGTGCGCATGGCGTGCATGTGGATTTGATCAATATCCTTGGCCGCTTAAAATATCGAACCAGTTATGGGCAGAATGTCCTGCAGCATTCCCTGGAGGTTGCTTTTCTCTGCGGAATAATGGCTGCGGAACTGGGTATTGATGTTAAAATGGCAAAACGTGCAGGACTGCTTCACGATATAGGAAAGGCAGTGGATCATGAAGTGGAGGGGTCCCATGCCATCATTGGTCGTGATCTTGCAAAGAAATATGGTGAACCGGAAGAGGTGGTTTATGCCATTGGTGCTCATCATGAAGATCAGCCGCCTCAATCAGTTCTTGATATCCTGGTACAGTCTGCCGATGCTCTTTCCGGTGCCCGTCCGGGTGCGCGAAAGGAAATGCTGCAATCCTATGTCAAACGGCTGGAAGATCTTGAGGCTATAGCCAGTTCCTTCCAAGGTGTTGACAAATCCTACGCCATTCAGGCTGGCCGGGATCTTCGTATTATCGTTGATTCGCAGAAAGTCAAAGATGCTGAGACCAATCTGCTCAGCCAGGATATTGCAAAGGCCATTGAAGAAAAACTTACCTATCCTGGCCAGATCCGTGTGACCGTCATTCGTGAGACCAGGGCTGTTGGCTATGCCAAATAGAGGTTGAAGGCAGGGAAGGATGAGGGCTGAAGAGTAAAGGCCCAAGACTGAAAAGGGTATACCGCATTAATATTATTCCTACATGTGCGTCTTAACTGGGCGTCTTCTTAAAGTATTTTCGAGGTCTGAATAAACGATTATGGTATCGATTGAAGAGCAGATTTCCCTTCTTGAAAGGGGCGTTGTTGATTGTATTGCTCATGATGAGCTGGTCAAGAAGCTAAAAAAGGCGGAGGCCACTGGAGTACCCCTGCGCATCAAGGCCGGATTTGATCCAACCGCGCCGGATCTCCATTTGGGCCATACTGTTTTATTGCAGAAATTAAAGCATTTTCAGGATCTTGGGCATGAGATCTTTTTTCTCATTGGAGATTTCACTGGGATGATAGGTGACCCTACGGGGAAGTCGGAAACAAGAAAGGTGCTTACTCGTGAAGATGTTGCCAGAAATGCTGAGAGTTATAAGGAACAGGTTTTTAAAATTCTGGATCCCGAAAAGACGCAGGTGGTGTTTAACAGCGAATGGCTGGGGAAACTCGATTCCTTTGATATGATACGTCTGGCATCGGAATTGACTGTTGCCAGGATGTTGGAACGTGAGGATTTTAAAGTCCGTTTTCGTGAGGGGAGCCCCATTTCCATCCATGAATTTATGTACCCTCTCATTCAGGGGTATGATTCGGTAGCTTTGCAGGCAGATGTGGAACTTGGCGGAACGGATCAGCTTTTTAATCTTCTCATGGGCCGTGATCTTCAGCGATCAAGAGGACAGGAGCCGCAGGTGGTGATGACTCTTCCTCTTCTTGAGGGGCTTGATGGTGTTAATAAGATGAGTAAGTCGCTGGGGAACTATATTGGTATCACCGAACCGGCGAACGATATCTATGGCAAGGTCCTTTCTGCCTCAGATGAACTCATGTTTCGTTATTTCGATTTGTTGAGTGACCTTGGTAGCGAAGAAATTGCAGCTCTGAAGGCAGATATGGAGGCAGGAACGCTTCATCCAAAGAAGATCAAACAGCAACTTGCTCGTGAGTTAACAACGCGCTTTCATTCAGCTGAAGCAGCTCTGCAGGCAGAGGAAAACTTTGAGAATGTTTTTCGACAGGGGGGGCTGCCGGATGATATTCCTGAAAAAAGGATACAGGCGAAGGAGGAGATCTGGTTGCCTCAGCTCCTAGTTGATCTGGACTTGGTGAAATCGACCTCTGATGGTCGGCGTATGATCAAACAGAATGCTGTTTCTCTTGATGGTGAGAAGGTTCGTGATCTCAAAAAATCAATAACTCCTCAGGGGGATATATTGATTAAAGTTGGAAAACGAAGGTTTTGTAAGGTCGTCTTCGAATAATGAGGGCATTAGCCTTACACCAGTGACGAGCCACTGTCTTTCCAAATAAATCGAGTTATAGAAAGACATTAGACGGCAGTATGCTTAGAGCAGACAAGGGCCTGTTGGAGAAATCCGACAGGCCCTTTGTGGTTTCTCAGTAGAAACTATTTTTCTCTTTGCAGGTGGAGGTTAAAACTAGTTTATAGTTTCAACTCCCTGAGAACTGCAATCACTGCAGATACCGGCGAATTCGATGTGATGGCCAAGTACCTGGTAATGACTTATCTCGGCTGCAGTCTTGTTGATATCCATCTGTACAGGGATATCGATGTCATCAACTTTGCCGCAGTGCAGGCAACGGATGTGATAGTGCGGGTCAACGGTAGCGTCAAATCGTTTCTGGGTTCCGCCAACTTCCAGTTTCAGGATGAGGCCGGTTTCAGACATGAGTTCGAGGTTTCTGTATACGGTGCCGAGACCGATACGGGGTAGACGTTTTCTCACCATGTCATATACTTCATTGGCAGTTGGGTGAGAGGTTACTTTTCCAAGCTCCTCCAGGATGATCTGTCGCTGTGTGGTTAAACGCATTTGTGGAGTGTGTTGCATGTGGGATCCTCTTTTTAATGAGTGGGAATTATTCTTGATCAATAATGTAGAACAAAACTGGAGAATTTCAAGAGAAAAAAAGCAGAAAAGAAAAAAAATGTAAGTGTAAACTTTATGCTAACTAGGTAGAAAAGAGAAAGAAAACGGTGGGTTTCTAGCGAATAACAGGGTTGTAATAACCAAATTGTAACTTTGGAAATTCTTTTTTAATGTCTTCCAACCATTGTTTCATACCCATGGATGGGGATGATGTGTGAAATTTGATGCAGCGAAGATACCACTCAGGGTCAATATTCAGATTACGCAGTTGGATGCGATCCGGTTGATAGGTGTGGAGCAGATGGCGGAGGGCCGTGTATTCTTCAACAGAATCTGTGACACCGGGAAGAATAAAGTAGTTCAGGGAGACAAAGCCTCCGGATTCTTTCATTACCCGAATTGATTCGAGCACGTCGGGAAGAGAGAACTTTTGTGGTCGGTAATAGCCGGTATGATAAGACAGTTGTGCGGAGTTAAGGCTGACACGCAGGCTGTCTAGTCCTGCAGCTGAGAGGCGTTTAATGGCTTGGGGCAGGCTTGCATTAGAGTTGAGATTGATGGTGCCTCTGTCGGTCTTTCGGCGGATTAAGGTAATGGCTTGTTCTATGGTATCTGCCTGAAGCAGTGGCTCTCCCTCGCAGCCCTGACCGAAACTGACAATAGCCTGTTCTGCCTGTTGCAGATGGGGGATGGCTATTTCTGCAATTTCTGCGGGAGTAGGGACAAAACGCATTCTGTCCTGAGTGGCCGAGCATTTGCCGGATGATTGCAGAGAAATACAACCGACACACCTGGCATTACAGGTCGGAGAAGTGGGCAGAGGGGCTTCCCAACGTCCCAGGAAGTAATTTCTTGCGGCTGGACAGGCATAGG
Source organism: Desulfocapsa sp. (assembly GCA_030145625.1). Taxonomy (GTDB): domain Bacteria; phylum Desulfobacterota; class Desulfobulbia; order Desulfobulbales; family Desulfocapsaceae; genus Desulfocapsa. Next base: position 30,931 of record JAQYVF010000006.1, read on the forward strand.
TCAGGCAGCATTTACCAAGATGTTGAATCAGCCGATTGTTCTTGTGCTGTTTAAGTTTTTTCTGGGTTTTGCTGTTGATCACTGTCTGATTAAACTGTGAACTGTCCTGACGCACATCAACATCGCAGCGAAAGGCAGTGGTCCAGAACCGATCATCATACCAGCCAACGGCGGTATAGGCAAAAAGAGGGAGGTGTGGAGCATTCTCCTGAGTCTGATAGGCGCTGTTGAAGATTGCGGTATGAGCAGGAGACATGAAGGCGGAAACGGCCTGGATCAGTTCACCTGGCTTATGCGGATTGTCTTCAAGCAGGAGCGGTTCTCCTGAATCCGGGTCCAATCCCACCGGGAGACGACCAGGCAGGACAAAGAGCTCACTTCCTTCAGGAAGAGGAATGAAATCTTCTTTTTTGGGAAGTAAAAACTGCCCACTGCTCATGCCCGCCATGTGGAGCAAGGGGAAATCTGAGATGTTTCCATTTGCATCGGCATAGACGAGGGTGGGTTGCCCTGCAGGGTGATTGTTGTTATGGGGCATAAGAAAAAATTGAGAAACCTCGAAATGGAACTGTTCGGTACTGTCTCAAGTAGGCCACTTTTAGGATATAAATTGGGGCTCCGGAGCCGGCAATCAGACTTGCCGGTTTCACATCAACTGTGCAGGATAGCCTGATTTGGGGAACAGTAATGTGGGGTCTGAATGGTTATGCCGGGTGAATCACTGGGGCCTAAGAACTTTGAAAACAGAATCTATGGCCCTGTAGATATCGATATCATCACCAAAAATATCCTCTATGGAAGGATGATTGATAAGATCTTCAATAATATACTGAGTCAGATAGAGACTGAGTATGTTGGGGTCGGGAATGAGGGTGCGTATGGGAGCCACTTTCATCTGTATGTCAAATTCTTCCATTTCCGGAAGTTTTTTTAACTGATCTACAAAGACATCACGTAAACTTTGAACAGAGTCGGTCTCAATAACATCTCGATCAAGAAGTCTCTGGACCAGTTTTGCAGAAAATTCTTCAGCATTGTCGCGGGCTTTTCTCAGGATGAAACGTCTCTCTCTTTCCCGTTTTCTGTCAATGGTGCGGATTGTTTTGTCAGTAGCGTTGGTGGCGCTTATATGAATTTTTGCCATTTTTTTCTCCTGTAGACATTCTCTGTCAGGATATATGGGGAAAGCCGGAATTTCTTCCTTTTCTGTGCAGCAGGCACAGAGTTTCTTTTCAGGCTATGTACAGTCGGACGAAATTTACAGCATATGGAGAAATCTTCCAAATAAAAAATTTACAAGAACTTGTCGATACACCATTTTCGGACGCCCAGGCAATGTCCCTCTGAGATTTAGTCAGATGTCCATGCAGTTTTATTGGTTACTGTTATATAACGCAGCAAATTTATCCATTTTCTTTTGCAGTGACGAGGGGAGCTTCAGCTCATATTTTTGTAAATATTCCGCGGCCATTCGGTGGGTGTTGAATATGGGAATATTGAGACAAAGATTCATGACCGCCTTGTCGATAAAGCGAGAGTGGGAACTGTCCGCATAAAAGTCCTGGAGAACAGTTGGCAGGGTCTTGTAAAAGGAGGCGGAGTCTTCGGTGTAGAGCAGGCTTTCTGGTGATTCACTGAGGTCGGCTACATCCACAGGGCCTTCGTGTCCGAATTTCCATCCGGTGGCACCATCATGGTATCCTTCAGCCCACCATCCGTCCATGATGGAAAAATTGGGTACCCCGTTCAATGCTGCTTTCATACCACTGGTTCCAGATGCTTCCAGTGGACGTTTTGGGTTGTTGAGCCAGATGTGAACGCCTGCAACCATCATCTTGGCAATCTGCATATCATAATTGGGGATGAAAATGAGATTCGCCAGTCCTTGACTTTTGGTGTGCAGTTCTTCCTGGTAATCAAGAATAAGTTTGATCACTGATTTGCCCGGTTCATCTGCAGGGTGGGCCTTTCCTGAAAAGAGGAAATTGACCGGCCACTTATTTTTTATCAGAATGTCGCAGAGTGTATCAATATTGTCGAAGATGAGATCTGCACGTTTATAGGTGGAGAAACGCCTGGCAAAACCGATGGTAAAGGCAGAAGGGTCGAGCTGGTTGTCGGGATCAATGAGGTTGGAGTAGTAGTTAGGGGGGTCTATCCAGGTACTTGTCATCTGGTTACGGTGACGAAGGAGCATGGTATTGATATACTTATAGAGGGTGTTTGAGTCCTTTGCCCATGCGCGACTGAGATAGGTACGGAACCGGTTGTTATTTCGAAGCTTTTTGACTTTTTGAAAGACTCCAGGGTCATCTCTCCAGTTTTTTAGCTGGGGGAAGGCATCAAAAGCTTCTGCCCTCGCTTCGCTGATCCAGGTCAGATGATGTACGCCATTGGTGATGGCGGTGATTTTGTCAACGGCTTCGGGAAACTGTTTGTGGGTGACATCTCTGTGCAATCTGCTGACACTGTTGGTGGTCCTGTTGACCCGCATGGCAAAGGTCGTAAAGTTATAGGAATGAGGGGTGTCTTTGTCCTGAGCGAGCAGTTCAAGGATATGACGACAGGATTTGTGACTCATTCCTGCGTAGACGCTTTTGTCAAATCGGTCATGTCCGGCTTTGACAGGGGTGTGGATGGTGTAGACCAGCTTATGAGAGACCTTTTCTGCTGCGGCCAGGATCTGTTTGTCACTGGCATGGGAAAAGTCGGAATGTTTGAGAGTGGCTTGCAGTTCTTCAGCAATAAGTTGCAGGGCTACCACAACACCGTGCTGCTCATTGAGATGCAGGGTGTTTGATGTAATATCAAGTGCCTGCAGTACTGGAAGAACACCTGTGCCGAGCATTCTTCGCTGCGTGGCTTTTATGAATGAAGAATCGGAATTGTAGAGCTTGCCTGCGGCATCTTGAATAGGGGCAGGATTGTCTTTCAGGGAAAAATCAAGAAGGAGTTCCGGGACAAAGAAATCCAGGGAATGATTAACTTCCATCTTCATCCATACATGGGCCGAGGCTATGGTCTCCTGGTCATGCTCATTGAAGAAGGGAATATGGACCTGTAGGGGGGCTTTTGGGTTTTTTGGATCGTGAAGGAGGTAGAGTCCGGGGGTCTCTTCCGGATGCCAGTCCACCGACTGGGATATCTGGCCGAGTTTGGAGTCGACTATCTGGGAAAAATAGCCATGCCGATAGAGCAGACTGACTGCGACAACAGGTATCCGGCAGTCGGCAAAACTTTTTAAGGTGTCCCCGGCAAGTACCCCCAGGCCACCGCCATAGCAGGGGATTTTTTCAGGGCCATTGAACAGTTTCTTGGTAAATTGCTTGAGCTTGGAATCCATGCTGTCGGTTCGTTCAAGGTCCATCAGTCTGTCTTTGATGGGGTGAAAGACATCAGGATCGGCACCGATTTCCATGGAAATATAGACCACGGAATTTCCGTCGCTTGCGGTCAGGTTTTGCCAGACTTCATCAAAGAGTGTTTGGGGGACTCCGAAAAAAGTACCGAATCGATTTTTGGCAATCAGGGTGTGGATGTCTAGGTCGTTGTCAGATATGAGATTTTGATGCATAGTGTCTTCTGTGCTGAGGGGTGAGTTTTTGGAGATGTGTAGGTTCGTTTGTGTCAGTCCATAACCGGCCATTTTTCTCTAACTGTCTGTTGCTCCAAAAAATAATCTTTTGGATAGCAGAGAGATGCACCCCAAGGGTACTTGTACCTGTAGTTAGGGTGATTCTTGCAGGGCACCTGCGGTAAAATTTATCGAGCTCCTCAATTGAGAAAAACTTTCTCATTGATGGACAGGTACCAGTCCGTATTTTTTCTTCGTTATATTTCTGGTATGCACATATTTGAGGCTAGTCTTAAATGTAGAGGTATGGGGAATATTAATCAAGCTTAAAGCTCTCTATAAAGTAACTCCGGTTCACGAATGATCCCTGGTGCTTTTTATAAGGACCTATTTAAAAGAGTTAAGTCCTTTGACAATAGACACTAACTCTAAAACTTATTAGCTTTTTTTTATTTTTTGTCATAGAAAAATAGGAGAGTTACATATAACGTATTAAAAAAAGATGAGTGTTTCCGGAAGAGAGGAAAACCGGTTGGATCTGTTCGTTCTCTTTTGAACCTTGTTTTTATCCGGGGAAAACGCCTGGTATTTTCTGAGAAATAGAATTAGACTAATAAATTGATTTTAATATTTCAAAACTTTTGTAGAGACTATTTTTTTTTTAATATATTAGTTTGTCCACAGAGAGGAGATTATGAACTGTAGAAACAGCGTTTGTCTGGGAATCGTTATGGCATATTTTTTTCTGTTCTTGGTCGGGTGTTCCGGCAAAAAAGCTTCAGAACAGGATGTTGCAGCAGAGCAAGACCCGGCAGCCATTGGGAAAGTAGAGCCCTTGGAGTCCAAGACCACTGGCATTATGGAGGGGCGCACCTCGGGGCCTATGTTGCCGATTTATTTCGATTTTGATAATTATTCAATTCGAGCTGATCAACAACCGCGGATTCAGGTAAATGCGGATTTTTTGAAGAAAGAAGAAGGTGTGAAGATAAGGATAGAAGGAAACTGTGATCCCAAGGGAACCCGGGAGTATAATCTGGCTCTTGGGGAGAAACGGGCGCTCAGTGCTAAAAAATATCTCATCAACCTTGGTGTATCTCCGGATCGTGTGACCACGGTCAGTTTTGGCGAGGAGAAAATACTGGTTCATGGGCATGATGAGATGGTTTGGGCTCAAAACCGTCGTGATGATTTTATTATTGAGTAACATTTGGAACTGGTAATTTTTTTCCTTAAGGGTATCTTGAAAAATTAGAATTTTCGTTTAAAATCGAGGCATGAGATAAATTTTACCGCAGGCATATATTCGATATTCCGAGGATAAAATTTATCTCATAACGAAGAGTTTGGGCGAAAAAGCAATTTTGCAAGGTGGCCTTAAGTCTTTTAGCTGAATACCTGAATCGTTTCGATAACACTCTATAGTAGTAATAATAATATTCCTCTCATTTCGGGGAATAGAGAAGTGTAAATCCATATAATAAACAGGAGAAAAAAGATGTTGAAACGTATATTGCTGACAGTTACCCTGATGGTTCTTGCTACTTTTGCACTGGATAGCACCAGCGTTCGTGCTGAAGGGACAAAGATTGGGGTGATGAATATTCAGCAGATCATTCTCGAATCTTCTGCAGGTCGCAAGGCAAAAGATATTTTTGAGAAAAGAATGAATGAATTGCAGTCTAAATTCAAGTCCGAGCAGGATGCGCTGGTTACTCTGCAGCAGGAAATTGAAAAGAAAAGCTCAGCCTGGAGTGCTGAGAAAAAAGGTGAAAAGGTCCGCGAACTGCAGAAAAAACAGCGTGATCTGCAGGTAAAAAGTGAAGATGCACAGATCGAGCTCAAGCAACTGCAGGACAAGGAGTTGGAGCCTATTTTCAAGATGCTGCAGACTGTTGTTAATACCTATGGTCAGAAGAATGGTTACCTCGTGATCCTGGACTCCAAGGTTGGTGTCCTTTTTGCTGCCAATGGTGTTGACATCACTGAAGAGGTGAAAAAGGAACTGGACAAGCGAATGAAATAAGAATTGCCTGTTCTTTCTGATTTTTTCTTTTTGCTAACGATGCAGGGGACGTGGTCCTCTGCATCGTTTTTCTTTGTCCGTAAAATATGATAAAAATCCATGCAGCCTCTTGAGTTTATAAAATTTACCCCCCGAACCAACTGCGGCGAATGCGGGTATGCCGCTTGTCTGGCCTTTGCTGCGGCCGTTACGAAGGGTGGAGAGGATCCGGGTAAATGTCCCTATATTGACCAGTCTCTCCTTGGAGATGAATTTGGCACTCAGGAAAGGGGCAAAGATGGATTGCATGGAGTGGCAAAACTCCTTGATGAGAAGGATCTGGCACTGGTGGCTCATCTTAAGGAGAAGACCAGTGTGATTGATTTTTCTTCGGTGGCAGAATCAATAGGCTGTAATTGGTCCGGCCCTGAAGAGGATTGCCTTTTTTTCAGGTTTCTTGGACAGGAAGTAGAGCTCTCTCATAAAGGTGTTCTTATTGATGGGAAAGAGGTTGAAGACCCCAGGGATCAGATTTTGCTCTACAACTATGTGCATTTCGGTGTTGGTGGCCGGGAACCGAAGCAGCAATGGATCGGGATGGAGTCTCTACCCAATTCCATCTCTAAAATTCGCACCCTGCGAGTCTACTGTGAGGAGCGGATAGCGGCATATTTTACAGGCTGTCCCGACCTGCTCAAACAACGTGCCTCCGCATTGGATGCTGTTTTTCAGGAAAATGCGGAGCAAAGTTGTACTGCTGCCTTTTTGGTACCGGCGCTGCCGCGCCTGCCCCTGTTTGTCCTTTTCTGGGACGAAGAGAAAGAGGACAATTTTCCATCAAAAGTAAAGGTCCTTTTTGATCAGAACGTCTTGGATTTTCTTGATATAGAATCGTTGGTTTTCGCCGCAGAAAGGATGGCCGAGCGCTGGGTGCACCAGGAATAGTTACGAGTTGAGGAGATGATGAGCGAGTTGGAAGATCTGGTACAGCAGATTGCCGGGAAAAAAATCCTGGTGGTAGGCGATATTATTGTAGATCATTTTGTATGGGGAACGGTAAGCAGAATTTCTCCGGAAGCCCCGGTTCCCGTGGTCAATGTAACCAAGGAAGAATTGCTGCTTGGCGGTGGCGCCAACGTCCTGCACAACATTTATTCCCTGGGGGCAGAGGCTGTCCTCTGTGGGATTGTAGGAGCTGATGAGATGGGGGGCCGTCTTAAGGGATTATTGCAGGACCTGGGCGCTTCTACCCGCGGCCTTGTGCAAGGGAAACGGCCGACAACGGTAAAGACCCGGGTTGTGGCTCAGGGGCAGCAGGTGGTCCGTTTTGATCGGGAACAGACCGGCAGTCCCTCTGAAAAAACGATTGAGGCCATGAATGTTTTTCTTGCGGAAAATGTTTCTGATTTTGATGCAATAATCATCTCTGATTATTACAAGGGAGTTATCTCCAAGCCTCTGATGAATCAGCTTCTGATCCGGGTGGCTGAGGTAGAAAAAGAGACTGGGAGAAAGATACCGGTGGTTGTTGACCCCAAACCGGAGCAACCGGATCGTTTTTATGGGGCAAGCCTTATTACCCCCAACCATATTGAAGCAGAAAAGATGTCGGGTACACATATCCATAACATAGAAGAGCTTCGAGTTGCAGCCGAACTTCTGCTGCAAAAAGTTGGTTGTCAGGCAGTTCTCATAACACGGGGGGAAGCGGGGATGGCTCTGCTGGAGAAGGGAAAAAAATTGGTTTCCATTCCCACCACTGCCCGTGAAGTCTTTGATGTGACCGGCGCAGGTGATACCGTGATTGCAGTCCTGGCACTGGGGCTAGCTGCTGGTGCTCCCTTTGGTGAAGCGGCAGCTCTTGCTAATATTGCTGCCGGGGTGGTGGTCGGCAAGGTTGGAACCGCCACTGTCAGTCAGGAAGAACTGCTCGCGGTGTTGCATGGCGAGGAGAAAATTGAAACAGTATTTACAAGCTGCGGGTGACACGTATGTCCAGTAAAAGTATGACCGGGTTCGGCAGGGGAGAGACAGAGGCGGGAGGCAGGATGTGGACCGTTGAGATTCGCTGCGTCAACCACCGTTATCTTGATCTCAAAATCAAATTGCCGAGAGGCTATGCCGGACTCGAGGAACGGGTGCGAAAAACAGTGGCTGCAACTCTTTCGCGTGGCCGAGTGGATGTCCTGCTTTCGGTTAGCGGGGATTTCTCTGATCTCATGGAGATGCGGGCGAATACCAGTCTTGCGCTTATTTACCGTGATGCCTTGGCTGACCTTGGTAAAACACTTGACCTGAATAATGATACCACACTTTCGCAGCTTGCGTCCTATCCGGATGTCCTTGTTCGAGAGCAGCGGACAGAGGATTTGGATGCGGTTTGGGACTCCATGGAGTCTGCCTTGAAAGAGGCGCTGGTTACCTGTGATACCATGCGAAGTCAGGAGGGAGATGCCATGGCCAGGGATCTTCAGGAGCGGCTGGATAATTTTTCCCGGGTTGTGCATGATATTGAGGCTGCCATCCCTGAACTCCTGCAGCGCCGAGAACAGAACCTGAAAGAGCGGCTGCAGAAACTCCTCGACAATGTCCAGCTCGATCCGCAGCGTCTGGCCCAGGAAATAGCGATTCTTGCCGATAAAACTGATGTTACAGAAGAAATTGTTCGTTTATATAGTCATATCAGTCAGTTCCGTTCTTTTCTCGAGTCGGAAGAGGCGACCGGTCGAAAGATCGATTTTCTTCTTCAGGAATTTCTGCGCGAGGTCAATACAATGGCTTCTAAGATTAATGATGCGACCATTGCCCATCTCACAGTAGAACTCAAAAGCGAACTGGAGAAGATGCGGGAACAGGTGCAGAATATTGAGTAGTGGGCTGTAGGGTAGGCTGGCAGGAATTTTTATGGGCCACTGAAATGCTAAGCGATCTGATCAGGGTAAACAACTTCTATGCAACTGATTAATATTGGATTTGGAAATACGGTGATGGTTAATCGGATCATTGCCGTGATCAACACTGGTTCTTCACCGGCGCGGAAATTGAAGGAATTGGCAAAGGAGTCAGGGCAATTGGTGGATGTGACGGAGGGACGGCGGACCAGGTCTCTTCTGATTATGGATTCTAATCATGTTATCCTCTCCTCCATTCAGCCCGATACCATTAGTCAGCGCCTGGCAGTTTTGCAGCAAAGCCTGCATTTAAACAGGGCACTGACGGGAAAGGAGACAGAATAGGATGTCAGTAAAAGGACAACTTTTTATCCTCTCAGCTCCCTCGGGGGCAGGCAAAACAACCATTCTGAAAAAAGTGATGGCCCAAGTGCCTGGGCTTGCCTTTTCAGTTTCTCACACCACCAGGTCGCCGCGCAGTGGTGAGGAAAATGGTGTCGATTATCACTTTGTCTCAGTTGAAGAGTTTCAGGCCATGCGTGATAAGGGACTTTTTCTTGAATGGGCAGAAGTTCATGAAAATTTTTACGGAACCAGTCGACCCGCAATTATGAAGCAGCTTGCGCGGGGCCTGGATATTGTCCTCGATATAGATGTCCAAGGGGCAGCCATTATTTCAAGGGATGCAACAGTGCCCGCCGTCTCTGTTTTTATTGCTCCGCCGACACTTTTAGAATTGGAAAAGCGGCTGCGGGGAAGGGGGACGGACAGTGAAGAGACCATTGAGCTGCGTCTGAATAATACTGCTTGGGAAATGGAATCGGCACCTGATTATAATTATCTGGTGATTAACGATTCACTGGAAGAGGCCGTCACCACTCTAAAGGCCGTGATTATTGCCGAACGGAGCCGCGGCCACAGACTACCAACAGGTGAACCCATAGTGCTGGTGAATAAAACGTGAGAAAAAAAGAGAACAACCATAAGGGGAATGAGCGCAAAATTCGTCTCAGTGATGATCTGCTCTGGGGAATTCATCCCGTATATGAAGCCCTGGAGCAGGAAGCAGAGCGTATCAGCGAAATCATCGTGGTTAAGGACAGGAAGGGCGGTAAGCGTGAGGAGATTATTGAAAGTGCGCGCAGAGCAGGGATAAAAACTTCCTTTGTTTCTTCTCTTCGACTGACCGGAGAAGAGGCCTCACAGGTTCGTCATCAGGGTGTGGTGGCTCGAATGTCTCAAACGAAGCTGATGCCTTTTGACGATTTGGTGGAGAAATTCACAACCTTGGTGGCCAGCGGTATGAATCCTAGGCTTATTGTTCTCGATTCTCTGCAGGATCCTCATAATGTGGGAGCTATTATTCGCTCTGCCCATGCCTCAGGAATGAATGGGGTTCTCTTGACCAGGGAACGTTCTGCCCCCATTGGGGGAACTGCTGCAAAATCTGCGGCCGGGGCCATGTCCCATATTGATATCTGTCAGGTGACAAATCTGTCAAATGCTCTGCAAACCCTCAAAAAATCTGGTGCCTGGATTTTTGGCGCCGTAAAAGATTCTGAGGCTCAGTCCTTGTATAAAGCAGACCTGGCCGTCCCGGCCTGTGTGGTTGTGGGGAGTGAGGGGCAGGGTATACGCCCTCTGGTGCGGAAGCAATGCGATGTTCTTATTTCTATCCCCATGGAAGGACAACTGGACTCTCTGAACAGCTCTGTGGCAGCAGGGGTGATTATGTTCGAGATGCTAAGGCAGCGTAATGTGTGAGTGCTGAAGAGACGGAGTCGTCTGCACCTGCTGTGAATCAGCAGCTCGGCTATAACCGAGCTTGCCGACGCGGGGCCGGGGTGCCAGCACCTTGAGGGCCTGCATGGCATCTACAGTATTGCAGTTGCACCCTGCACATCCATGAGGCTGCAGTCTAAAAAAGGATGAGACCAATAGAGCCTGTCAGGCAATGAATCAGTCCAATCCTCGAGGTCACAGACGGTCTATTTTGACTTTTCTCTCATTTTTGCCTGGAGGAGGTCACCGAGGGTTCCAAGGGTTGCAGACTGCTCTTTCTTGCTCTTCTTAAAGGTCTTTAAGAGATCCTGTTCCTTGTTTTGGTCTTCTTCAGGGCTTACATAGTCGGAGGGGGCAAGGCTGATTCGTTTTTCTACTGTATCAACGTTTTCCACTTGTACTTCGAGCTCCTGACCTTCTTCAAGGACTTCTCGTGGATGGTTTATCCGTCGTCCTTTGCCCAGCTTAGAGATATGTACCAGTCCATCCACTCCTGGTTCCAGAGTGACAAAGGCACCAAATTGGGCCAGCCGGGCCACGGTACCGGTGAGTATGCTGCCCACAGTTAACTTTTCGGCAGCCTTTTCCCAAGGATCCTCAAGTGTCTCCTTGATACTCAGAGAAATACGATCTGCATCCCAGTCCAGTTTTTTGATGACAACGTTTATTTCCTGGCCCACTGTGTAGTAATCATTGATGTTTTCTACCCGGCTCCATCCAATTGCAGAGATAGGAACCAGGCCATCGACTCCCCCGATATCGACAAAGGCACCGAAGTCTCGGATAGAGGTGATTGTTCCGCTGACAGTCTGTCCTTCTTCTAGGGTTTCTTGCAGTTTGGCGCGCTGTTCTTCCCGTTCTGCTTCCAGCAAGGCTCTGGCGGAAACTACAATGTTGCGGCCATTCTCTTCAAATTTGGTGATAAGAAAGGTCATATGTCGACCCATATATTCGGCGCCTGCATCTTCCACGCGGCGCAGCCCCATTTGAGAGTAAGGGCAAAAGGCACGAATAGAACCGCCAAGGGTGATTTCAAATCCTCCCTTTATCTCTTCTTTGACAAGACCCTCCACCGGGATAGCACTGCGGCAGGCCTCTTCCAGGTGGCTCGCGTCTTTTCCGGAACTGAGTGTGGTGGTAAAGAGTTGCTCACCTCTGGCAGCCTTAAGGAAGTAGACTTCGATTTTGTCTCCCTCGGTGACTTTGAGTTCTTTATTCTCGTCAAGCAGCTCGGAACTATTAAGAATACCTTCGCTCTTCCCTCCAGTGTCAAGGAAGACAGATTCGCCGCTCATACCGACGATGGTGGCTGTGATCTTTTGCCCCGGTGTCAGACGACGTATGGGCTTGGAGTCGATCTCCTGAAAGAGTGCTGCAAAACTATCTGTATCCTGGGACATGTCTATTACCTGCTAGAGATGAAAAAGAAGAAGAGTAAGAAAACCAGTTAATAAAAAAACTATTTTACCATGTATGAGAAGGAAAGGAAGAGGGAAAATGGTCTGTTGGTTATGGGGTTCCTTCTCGTAGGATCTGAAATGGTATTTTTGCATCGTATGAGACAGCTATTACTCATTGTAGATTTAACCTGAAACAAGCTGATTGCAAGAGAATTGTTTACTTCTTACAGGAAAATTGCAAAATATCTATCTAAAAGTTCCTAAGTTTGTTGTGCAATTATAGATCTGTTATAATACATATAGAAGAATTCGTATGTGAACCGGTGTGTTGCTGTCCATAAAAGGAAGTGGAGTCAAATTCTCAGGCAAGAATAAAGGAGTGTCCTGTGACCAATAGTCCTATTCTCATGAAGCTTGAAAATGTCCATCGCACATTTCAGGTGGGTGAGATTGCTGTTCATGTTCTGCGAGGAGTTGATCTCGATATTTATGCAGGAGAGTTACTGATAATCCAAGGTGAATCCGGTTCCGGTAAGAGCACCCTGATGAATATGATCGGTGGTATTGATCAGCCTTCTCAGGGGACGATTAGCTTTGAGGAACAGGATATCAGTAAATTAGGTGATCGTCGACTCACCATGTTCCGCAGGGACCAGGTAGGCTTCGTTTTCCAGTTCTACAATCTTGTTCCCACTCTTTCAGCACTTGAAAATGTGGCCACGGCCACAGAGATAGCAGATAAACCAATGGACCCGGCCGAGGCCCTGGATCTGGTAGGTCTGTCAGATCGAATCAATCATTTTCCCGCACAACTGTCAGGTGGTGAGCAACAGCGGGTGGCCATGGCCCGAGCCATTGCCAAACATCCGAAACTCATGCTCTGTGATGAACCCACCGGTGCCCTTGATCATGAAAACACCATCATGATTCTAGAACTCTTACAAAAAATTAATCACGAGACCGGTACCACCATGGTGATGATTACCCATGCCCAGGCAATGACTGGGATGGCGAACCGTATAGCACTAATTGCCGATGGTATAATAGACAAAGTGAGCATTAATTCTGCTCCGGTACTGGCTAAGGAACTCGTCTGGTAATGGAGACTCTGGACCGCAAACTTCTGCGAGATGTAGGGCAGAGCTGGCATATGTTGCTGGCAGTGAGTGCAATTATTGCCGTCGGCATTGGCTGCTTTGTCGGCATGTTGTCGGCTGCCCGGAATCTTGAATATGCGAGGAGCAGCTATTACTCGTCCTGCAGACTTGCTGACTTCTGGCTTGATCTGAAAAAGGCCCCGGCAGAAGAGATTAAACGGTTGGCAATGGTTCCTGGTATCTCAGAGATCCGGGAGCGTATTCAGTTTCATGTGCTTCTTGATCTTGCTGAAACTGAGAAGCCGATCGGTGCCATGGTCATCTCCATGCCAGATGAAGAGGAACCTGTAATTAACAATATTATCATTCGTACGGGCACCTATTTTACCCATGGTCGAGCTAATGAGGTGATCATCTCAGAAAAATTTGCCAAGGCACGTAACATCATGCCGGGAGATAGTATCCCAGCAATATTGAACAATCAGCGCAAGGAGTTGATCGTTGTGGGGACAGCGATCAGTGCCGAGTTTGTCTATATGGTTTCTCCCGGCAGCATGATCGATGATCCCGGCAGTTATGGGTTGATGTATATCAAGCGAAGTTTTGCTGAGGACACCTTCGGTTTCAACGGCGCATGCAATAGTGTTGTAGGTCTGCTGGCGCCGGAGGCACGGCAGGAGGCAGAGCGGATTGTCAATAGCCTGTCTGACAGGTTGGAATCTTATGGGGTATTTGTTGCTCTGCCTCGAGCTGAACAGTTTTCTCCCATGATATTGGATGGTGAGATGACACAGCTTAAAAATATGGCCTACATCTTTCCCTCTTTTTTTCTTGTGGTTGCGGCTCTACTTTTAAACGTCCTGATGATTCGTCTGGCCGAGCAGCAGCGTACCGTTATCGGAACACTCAAGGCTATCGGCTACGAAAATCGTGTCCTGATGATCCATTTCCTGAAATTTGCAGCCACCGCAGGGTTGGCGGGCGGTATTTTCGGGTGCCTTTTTGGCTATTGGCTGGCCGGCGTCACCACAAAAATGTATGTGGAATATTTTACCTTTCCGAAGCTGACCAATAGCTTTTATCCAGACCTCTTGCTGGCAGGATTGTCTGTATCAATTTTTTTCTCAATGCTTGGTACGCTGAAAGGAATTCGCCATATTATGCGACTGGAGCCTGCAGAGGCCATGCGCCCGGCAGCGCCGCCGATCGGAGGAGTTGTTTTTCTGGAAAAGATCCGTCTGTTCTGGCAAAATCTCGATGTCCAGTGGCAGATGATCCTGCGGGGACTTTTACGGAATAAGGGGCGTACTGCGGTGGCGGTCTTTTCTGCGGCAATGGGAAGCAGTATCGTTGTATTGACTTTCGGCTTCGTCGATTCAATGGACGAGATGGTCTGTTTGCAGTTTGAGCGACTGCTGCGCAGCGATTACCACCTGACCTTTCGAAATGAGATGAGTTTTTCTACCTTTGATGAGATCCGTCGTCTCCCAGGAATCATACATGCAGAACCGGTACTCATCGTTCCCTGTACCTTTCAGGTAAGAAACCATTCCAAACGCGGTGCCATTATGGGTATTGTCCGCAAGGGTGAGCTGACAAACCCGACCAATGAAAAAGGGGATATTATTCCCCTTCCAAGTGCCGGGTTGCTCATGAGTAGTCGTTTGATGAAGCGACTGGAGATATCACCTGGAGACTCCGTTGATGTACTTCCCGTCAAAGGTGAGCGTCGTACCCTTACCCTCCCTGTTGTTCAGGGGGTCAGCAGCATGGTGGGGCTCATGGTATATGCAGAGTATGATTGGTTAAATCATGTTTTGGGCAGCGAGAGGATGATCAATGAGGTCCATGTTCTTGCTGCCCATGGTGATACGGAAAAGAAGGAGCTTATGAATAAGGTGCGGACCATGCCCGGTCTTGAAGTGCTGACTGATCTGGGTGAACAGAAGCAGGCTTTGAACAGCCAACTCGACAGGGCCATGCGTTCTTCGGCCGTTATCATGATACTGTTCGCTGCAGTCATTTTTTTTGGGGCTATTCTTAATGGAACCCTGATTGCAATATCAGAGCGGCGTAGGGAAATGGCAACTTTTCGAACCATGGGATATTTCGAAGGCGAGGTGGCAAACCTCTTTCTTCGTGAAAATATGGTGACTAATGTGGTTGGCACTTTGATCGGTTTACCGTTGGGCTATTGGATGCTCATTGGCTCAATGCAGATGTTTGTTACCGATGCCTACAGTTTTCCAGCAAAACTCGATGCTGTCAGTTACGGTTATACCCTTGGCCTTGCCGTCTTGTTTGTGCTGTTGTCTCAGGGGATTGTGAGAAGGACTCTGAGGAAGCAGAACTGGGTTGAGGCCTTGAGTTTAAAGGAATAAGGAGTTGTTGTGGTGATACGGCGAAAGGTTGAAGACTGAAGGGAGATAGTATGTGAGTTACTTTTCAGCTGAAGAGTTCGTTTGGTTTTAACGAGAGAGAAAAAATGGCACAAGAGAGTCGAAAGCGATGGATTTGGACAAGTATGATTGTTGTTTTGGTGCTGGCTGTAATGCTGGCAATTGTCAGCAAAATGAACAAAAAAAGCCCAGTTCGTAGTGCTGTCACCACTGAAGGAGTTATCAAGGCCTATGTTGAAGAGCGGGCTCGAACAAGTTTGCCACATATCTACCATGTAACCATGCCTCTGCAGGGACGGGTACTGCCCATTGCCGTGGAGGAAGGGGATAAGGTGAAGACAGGAGAGATCGTGGTGCGCCTTGAAGACATCGACTGGCAGGACACCACAAGGCAGGTGCAGGATATACTCGTGGCGGTAGACAATTGGATTCAGGCATATGAAGCACAGGTGAGGGCTAACAGAATCAGGCTGGATTTCACCAAATGGGAGTGGGAGAAAAATGAAATTTTATTAAAATCTTCTGCTGTCAGTGAACGGCAGGAGCGTGATTCAAAACGATGGTATCTTGATTCAACAGTAAAGATTGAAGAGAGCCAGGCCATGTATCATATGAGTAAGGCAGTTCAATCCATCGTAGAACTGATGCCCGCCTATGTAAAACGAAACCTCGATCGCACCCTGGTCGAAAGTCCGGTCAGCGGGACGGTTCTCAAACGCCACGTCTGGAATGAAAAAGTAATGACACCGGGGGAACCTTTACTTGATATTGGAAACCTGACAGAGCTTGAAGTAACGGCAGATATATTATCCGAGGAGGCAGTACATATTCAACCGGGCAACAGGGTGGAGATATTTGGTGAATCTATCGGTAGCACTCCCATACAGGGGAGTGTTCGACTGGTTGAGCCGGAGGCATTTACTAAAATGTCATCTCTGGGTGTCGAAGAACAGAGGGTTGCTGTGAAGATTGTATTTGCTGAGAAAGCTCTGGAGTCCTTGAGCCAGTCTGGTAAAACCATGGGATTGCACTATCGTGTTCGGGTTCGGATCATCACTGATGAGAAAACGAGTGTCAGTATCGTTCCTCATACATCTTTGTTCCATGGAATGGAGGGCAATTGGCAACTTTATCGTGTAGTGGCTGGACGGGCACAGTTGACAAATGTGGAGGTTGGTTTGATGAATGATCATCAGGCGGAAATTCTGTCCGGTGTACAAGTGGGAGAAGAAGTGATTGTGGCCCCGGAATCGACAATAAGTGATGGTACCAGGGTTGTGGCCATACAATAGGGAAACAGCTTCCTGAATAGTTTACTCTACAGGTAGGAGCAACTTCAGCTGCGAACAGCCCTCCATAGCTGAACCAGTCAGGCGGATTGCGCCAAGTCCCATTCGCGAATGAATTCGCACCACAGGAAAGGCAGTGTCTGGTCAAGCTGATATCCTGATAAGACGAAAGTCACGTAACTGGCACCAATTCAACAACGTTTTATTCCTCATGTAGGAGCAGATTAATCCGCGAACAGCCCCCCCCATAGCTGAACCAATCAGACGGATTGCGCCAAGCCCCATTCGCGAATAAATTCGCTCCTACAAAAATACTTTGCATTCCACTGCTGATATAACAGCAGACAAACAGTACAGGAGAATTCCCGATATTTCGTTGTTAAGTCTGTTGAGGCGGAGTAGATATCATGAAATTCTAAATCAATTTGCCGGGTGAGCAGTTGATTCGTACAACAGAGGGAGGCAGATATGGAAAATGCAATCGTGCGAAACCTACACCCGGAGTTCGAGCCGGTGGCCGTCGTCCGTCATTTTATTATTCATTTTCAATTAATGTGATGCCATGAAACAACAAACTCTCCCTGGTTTTTCTTCATCTAGTGGTCAAGGGGATTTTCCCTCCATTGACAGTGATGGGTCTTATGAAGACAAAACTTTTTTGGCGTTGCACCAAGATGAAGGTCATAAGACAACACATACTGAGTTTTATGATTGTGTGTTTAAAAACTGTAAATTTTTTAAAAGCTCATTCTTCTATTGTATATTCGAGAATTGTCAATTTGAAAATTGTGATTTGTCATTATCTGTAATGAGATCGACATCTTTTCGAGATGTAAGATTTTCTGATACAAAACTTTCAGGTATCCAATGGGCAGACGCGGCAATTCCTTTGGATGTTGGATTTTACAGGTGTTTGTTGAATTATTCAGGATTTATTGGAGTGGACCTCACAAATACCGAAATAATTGAATGCCAATTGAAAGATGCTGATTTTTCAGAGGCCAACCTGTCAAAAGCAAGATGTTGTTTCTCCGATTTTACAGGCGCAAGATTTGTGAATACAAACCTGACACGAGCTGATTTTACAAATGCCACCAATTATTCCATACATCCACATGGAAATAAATTATGCAAAACAAGATTCTCCTCACCCGAGGTGTTATCGCTATTGGATGTTTTTGATATTATTGTGGAATAGGCAGGGCCTACAATCCACCAGGTCCATGGGTTTGGAGTACAGGTAGGGGAAAATCTCAGATGGACATGTTTAAAAGAGGTTATCTCATTTGTGAGGTGCCATCCCATCTCTTATTGGAGTCGTTTCCTGGAAAAGACCATCACTTTTTAAATTCTTCTTTTTTTAATCCATATTTCCTCATTAACTTATGGAGTTGTCTGGTGGTAATGCCTGCTGCTTCAGCGCTTTTGTTGATTTTTCCACAGTTTTCATCCAGTACCTCCTTGAGATAACAGCGCTCTATTTCTTCAACTCCCCTCCTGCGCACCTCGGAGAGTGGCAGCATGGTGTCCATCTGGACTCTGGTCAGCGAATCTTCTGTGGTGAAGAGCTCGGCAGGGAAGCTTTCCGGAGCAAGGACTGAAGCTCTTTCAAGGATATAGGCTCGTTCCATGATATTTTCCAGTTCGCGAATGTTACCGGGCCAGGAATAATTTAAAAAGGCTTCGATAACCTGGGGATGGATATCAAAGATGTCCTTACTGTGAAAACGGTTGAGCTGGGTGATAAATACCTCGACAAGCTCGGAGATATCTTCTTTTCGATTTCTAAGTGCTGGCAACTCAATGGGAAAGACATTCAGGCGATAATAGAGATCATTTCGAAACTTGCGCTCACTGCAGAGTTGCTTGAGATCTTCATTGGTTGCGGCAATGATACGTACATTGACTTTCACATCTTCTTCACCGCCGATACGTTGAAAAATGCCCTCCTGTAGGACTTGTAATAATTTGATTTGCGCAGCAGGCGTTATGGTTCCGATCTCATCTAGGAATATGGTGCCGCCATGGGCAATTTCAAACTTTCCCAGTTTACTTTTCACGGCCCCGGTGAAGGCCCCTTTCTCATGACCGAAGAGTTCGCTTTCCAGTAAAGTGTCGGGGATAGCCCCGCAGTGTACACTGATAAACTGTTCATCTTTTCGATTACTGTGCTTGTGGATGATCTTGGCAAGTACACCCTTGCCTGTCCCTGTCTCGCCGGTGAGTAGAACAGTACTTCTGGTTGGTGCCACCGAGCGGACATTCTCAAATACTGTCTTCATGGCAGGAGATTTGGTCTGTACAAAGGGAACCGAATCTTTGTCCCAAAATTGATCGCGCAAATAATCCAGTTCAGATTGCACCTTTTGTGACTCGGTAAGGTTACTGGCAATCAGTCGGATTTCATCTGCAATGATGGGGTACATAATATAGTCACTGGCTCCTTGCTTGACAGCTGCCACTGCTTCTCGAAGTGTTTCCTGAGCTGTCATGACCACAATCTTGAGACTCGGATAACGTAGCCAGAAGGGTTGTAGAATGGCCTTGTACCCACTTGAGGCTGCTAAGACTTGGAGGATCTCCATATCGAGGAACAAGAGATCACACTGGAAATTTTTCAAACTATCGATTGCTTCCACCAGGGAAGATGCAGTGGAGATAGTGTCTTCAGCAGTGCAGCTTTCTTGAA
Organism: Desulfocapsa sp.; assembly: GCA_030145625.1. Taxonomy (GTDB): domain Bacteria; phylum Desulfobacterota; class Desulfobulbia; order Desulfobulbales; family Desulfocapsaceae; genus Desulfocapsa. The sequence goes on from JAQYVF010000006.1 coordinate 50,057, forward strand.
AAATGGCCAATACATCACTATTTCGACTGATAAGCAGGATATTTCTCACTTTCATTCCTCGGAAATAGCAGAACTTGTAGTTCCGTTTGTCTGATTTTAGGAACCGAAAGTTCTGGGTATGAATTTTCTCAAATTGGCAAAGGGATTCCACCAAAAAAGAACTTTTCTATACACCCTGTCATACTGTTCAACAACAAAAAAGAGAATTTTAAGTTCTTGTCATTTGAATGCAATGGTGAGGAAACCATGATTGAATAAGGAAATATGTATATGGCATGCCTATTGCTAGGGTGGAATTCAGGCTGTTTTTATCATTTTTTATAGAGGAATTGATATGAAAACAAAAAGATGCTCTGTATGCGGAGGAACAATCAGAATTTATCATGATCATGACATCGGAGATGATGTTTACTGCGATGAGTGTGAAAGGGAATTCAGGTTGATCTCAACAAAACCTGTTAGAATGGAACCGCTGGAAATGTGTGATGACTATTACTTTGAAGAAGATGAATATTAGCCGCAGTTGATTTCAGACAAGGTCCTCATTATTACATGAGACTTTCATACAGGTCGTTTCATGGCGACCTGTATGAAAGTCAGGTACGCCATGTAAATATTTTTTAGACCGTGCGTACATTCCTGAAAATTCCTATCAAGTTATTCTTTCTGTTCTCTTCATCTTTCCAGTACACAAAAAGGTAAAAGCAGAAATGGATCAAAGAAAAATTACTCTTGTAGGGGTTCTTGTCCCGGACCAATGGAAAGGGAATGGAGATGTGTCAGGTTTTGCCCTGTTGACCAATGATGAAAACAAATATGTACTTAGCTACAATGAAAGTGAAAAAGATCTCATGCAATTGCTTCGACAACAAATTGAGATAAGTGGCTTTCTGAAGAGCGAAGCGCAAGAAAAAACAATCCTTGTTACCTGTTTTCGGCCTTTTGGTTGTCGGGAACCAATCTGATTCACAAATATTATGACAAAGATGAACAACGTTGTAGGACAAAAAAAAAGTCCTCTTTATTTCGGTGCCAGGCCAGCTGATCGATTGATGGCCGGCAGCCTGAACATCGTGGGGGTTGGGTATGACGGCACGGCTTGCTTCCGCAAGGGCGCTGCCCAGGGACCGGATGCAATTCGTCGGGTTTCCTCTCAATTGGAGTCCTATTCACCCAGTCTTGATCTGGATCTTGTTGAAATTCCTGTATACTACGATCTGGGTAATCTGAAGGTAAGCCAAAGTGACAATAAAGATGCAGATTGCAGCAAGGTCCATAATGCCTTTGCAGGCCTGACCCGTGGTATCGATTTGCAAAAGAATCATACGCGCCTTCTGGCTTTGGGTGGGGAACATTCCATCTCATACCCCTTTGTTTCCAAGTGTTTGCAGACGTATCCTTACCTGGTATTGATCCATCTCGATGCCCATGCCGACCTGCGTGACGGCTATGAGGGGCACCATTTTTCCCATGCCTCTATTATCAGGCGTTGTCTGGATGAGTTCGGTCCTTATCATCAGTTGGCTCAATATGGTATTCGTTCCGGAACCAGGGAGGAGTTTGCCTGGATGCGGCAGGAAAAGACCCTGTTTGACAGCTTTGCCCGCTTCAGCGTCTGGTTGCATGAGTTGTCCAGAAAACAACCTCTCTATCTCACTGTTGATCTGGATTATTTCGACCCGGCCATCTTACCTGGTACCGGTACCCCGGAAGCCGATGGCGAAGACTTTCGTTCTTTTTTGGAGATCCTTGCCATCCTGCGCAGCAAAAATCTGGTGGGTGCTGATGTGGTTGAATTGGCCCCGGCGATTGATCCAACAGGGAACAGTGCAATCTTTGCTGCCAAAATAGTAAGAGAACTTATCCTTGCCTTTCATGGTAACTCTGAGAATGACCGTTTTTATGAGGGTGCCTTGCATGACTGATCGTTGTTCCTCATTGAGTCTGCAGGAAGGTGGTGATCCTTATAACGTCAAACAGTGGGGAAATGACTATTTTTCCGTGAATGATAAAGGACATCTCTGCGTCCTTCCGGAAAAGAAAAAAGATGGTCCGAAAATTGATTTTCTTCAGGTCATTGAAGAGATAAAGGACCAGGGAATCGCTTTTCCAACGGTTATCCGTTTTCATGACATTTTACGTTTTCAGGTTCGACTCTTAAATACGACTTTTGCTGATGCCATAGCAGACTGTGGTTTTACGGGCCGTTTTTTTGGAGTATACCCGATCAAGGTCAATCAGATGCGGGAGGTGGTTGAAGAGATTATTGATGCCGGGTACCCCTATGATTACGGTCTTGAGGCCGGATCGAAACCTGAACTGCTGGCCTGCCTGGCCTATAACGAAAATTGTGACTCTCTGACAGTTTTAAACGGCTATAAAGATGAGGATTACATACGTCTGGCACTGCTGGGTCGCAAGCTGGGCCGTAAGGTCATCATCGTTGTAGAGAATTTTTCAGAATTTGAACTTATTATCCGTCTCAGTGAAGAGATGCAGGCAAATCCCCTCATCGGTATTCGCACCAAGCTTGCGGTGAAGAGCAGCGGGCGCTGGGCCGCTTCCAGTGGTGATCGAGCCAAGTTTGGACTTACCTGCAGTGAAATTCTGGCTGGAATTGAGTTGCTGCGCCAAAATGGGATGGTGAATTGTCTTAAACTGCTTCATTTTCATGTTGGTAGCCAGATTCCGGATATCAGGATTATTAAACAGGCCGTAACTGAGGCTGGACGTATTTATGGCAGTTTGCGGCAGAGCGGTATCCCTATCGAATATTTTGATGTTGGTGGTGGCCTGGGAATTGATTACGACGGCAGCCGTTCTGCCACCGATTCTTCATGCAACTACAGCTTGCAGGCGTATGCAGCTGATGTTGTCAGCGGTCTGCAGCAGGTCTGTGATGAGGCGGAGGTGCCTCACCCAAATATTGTCTGTGAAAGTGGACGCTATGTTACTGCTCATCACTCCTGCGTCATTACCAATGTGGTCGACATCATCCATCAGGCTACCAATTCCTGTGTCACCACAGCAATGAGTGATGAGCATAGCCTGGTCACGAATATGCGGGAAGCGGCAGAGAGTCTCTGTCTGGAGAACTATCAGGAAATTTTTAACGATATCCAGCAATATAAGGATGAAACCATAAACGCCTTCCGGCTTGGGGTCATTAATCTTGAGGAACGAGCAAAGATTGAGACCCTTTACTGGCAGGTTATCCGTCGTATTTATTCCATGTTGGGTAATGTGGATTTCATTCCCGAAGAACTTCAGCAAATCGAGGAACTCAAGGCCAGTCAGTACCTCTGTAACTTTTCGGTCTTTCAGTCGGCAGCAGACACCTGGGCCATTAAGCAGATTCTGCCTATTATGCCGGTTATGCGCCTTGATGAACAGCCTGATGAGCGATGTTCTCTGGTCGATATTACCTGTGATTCCGACGGGAAGATCACCCGTTTTATAGCCAAAAACGGGTATGAGAAGACCCTGCTCCTCCATCCCTTACGAAAAGACGAGGATTACTATATTGGCCTGTTTCTTACCGGTGCCTATCAGGACGTTATGGGGGATATGCATAATCTTTTTGGGCGTCTTAATGAGGTCCATATCTATTGCGATGACGATGACCCCAATGATTTCTATATTGAAGAGGTTATTAAGGGAACGTCAGCGAAACAGGTCCTTGCCACTATGCAGTACAGTCCTGATATTATGGCCAGATCTATCAAGAAAAAGATAGACCGCCAGATCCAGCAGGGTGTCATTCTTCCCAGGGAAGGGGTGCGGTTGATAGATTTTTACGAGAGTTGCCTGGAAGATTACACCTATTTGAAGATTTAGTACCTCAGGAATCAATTACTGAGTTTTTGCAGGAGCGGATTTATCCGCGAATGTGATTACGTTGTAAAAAGCTATAAAGTTAATCTCGGTTAGCAAGAGGAAGTTTTCATGTCAAGAGTACTCATAATAGGGGCCGGTGGAGTTGGCTCGGTGGTCGTCCATAAATGTTGCCAGGTGCCGGAGGTCTTTTCTGAGATTATGCTGGCCTCCCGTACCAGGGAAAAATGCGATGCTATAGCCGCTCAATTACCCATACCCATCAAGACGGCGCAAGTGGATGCGGACCAGGTGGACGAACTGGTTGCTCTGATGAATGATTTTCAACCGGAGTTATGTATCAATGTCGCCCTGCCATATCAGGATCTGAGCATAATGGATGCCTGCCTGGAGTGCGGTGTTCATTATCTCGATACTGCCAACTACGAGCCTCGTGATGAGGCCAAATTTGAATATCATTGGCAATGGGCCTATCAGGAGCGATTTAAAGAGGCAGGGTTGATGGCTTTGCTCGGTTCCGGATTTGATCCCGGGGTGACCAATGTTTTTACCGCCTGGGCTTTGAAGACTGAGTTTGATGAAATCCGGGAGCTGGATATCATTGATTGCAATGCCGGTGATCACGGTCAGCCTTTTGCCACCAATTTTAATCCTGAGATTAATATTCGTGAGGTAACCGCTCCTGCACGCCATTGGGAAAACGGTCAGTGGGTGGAGAGTCCGGCCCTTGAGACAGCTCAGGAATTTGATTTTCCCGAGGGGATTGGGAATAAGAAGATCTATTTGATGTACCATGAAGAGCTGGAGTCGCTGACCAGACATATTCCAAGCATCGAAAAAGCACGTTTCTGGATGACTTTCTCCGACAATTATCTCAAGCATCTTGAGGTGCTGCAGAATATTGGGATGACCAGTATTGAGCCAATTGAGTATAACGGACAGGAGATCATCCCCCTACAGTTCCTGAAGGTCGTTCTCCCCGATCCCAGTTCTCTTGGGCCATTGACCAAGGGGCGTACCTGCATAGGCTGCTTGATTAAAGGACTGAAAGATGGCAAAGAAAAGCACTATTATATCTATAATATCTGTGACCATGAGCAGTGTTACAAAGAAGTGGGAGCCCAGGCCGTTTCCTATACCACCGGTGTACCTGCCATGATCGGTGCTCTGCTCATGCTTACCGGCGCCTGGAAGGGCGCAGGGGTCTTTAATATGGAAGAACTCGATCCAACTCCCTTTATGGAGAAGCTGAACATCCACGGACTCCCATGGAAAGATCGTATCTTGTAGACTTTGCTGTGCAACAGGTGCCAAGTCCTTGTTTTGTGGTTGATGAAGGGGCTATTGAGCGGAATCTGCAGATCCTTGCCGAGGTACAGGTACGTACCGATTGCCAGATTCTGCTTGCCCTGAAGGGCTTTGCCATGCCGCGGGTCTTCCCATTGATTCGCAAGTATCTGGCAGGAGTTTGTGCCAGTTCTCCGGATGAGGCCAGACTGGGGAAGGAGGAATTTCAGGGAGAGGTGCACAGCCATGCTCCGGCTTTCAGCAAGGATGATCTGGATGTCCATTTGCGCTGTTGCGATCACCTGGTTTTTAACAGTTTCCAACAGTGGAAACGTTTTCAGCCTCAGGTCAAGGCTTGTAGCAAGCCACCCTTATGCGGCCTACGTGTTAACCCCTGTCATTCAGAAACCGAGGTCGCTCTCTATGATCCCTGCCGCCCCGGTTCCCGTCTCGGTATTCCCAGAGAGCAGTTTGCAGGCCAGTCTCTGCAAGGTATCAGCGGGCTGCATCTTCATACCCTTTGTGAAAAAGGAGCCGACGCCCTTGCACGAACAGCAGAGGTCTTTGAGAAACAATTCCAGGAAATTCTGCTCCGGATGAGTTGGCTCAACTTTGGCGGCGGCCACCTGATCACCGCGCCGGGATATGACGTGGACCTGCTCTGTGAGATAATCGATCATTTCCGCACCTCCTATGACCTGACGATCTATCTGGAGCCAGGTGAGGCCATTGCCATCAATACCGGAGCCTTGGTCACCACGGTACTTGACGTGATTGATAATGCAGGTCCCATTGCTATCCTCGATACCTCAGTGGCCTGCCACATGCCCGATGTTCTGGAGATGCCATATCGGCCGGAGATCCGAAATGCCGCATTGCCGGGAAAATTGCCCTATACCTATAGTCTCGGTGGTATCTCCTGCTTGGCAGGGGATATGCTGGGGACCTATTCTTTTGCTCAGCCTTTACAACCCGGCGATAGGCTTCTTGTCGAAGATATGAGCCATTACACCATGGTCAAGACCAATACTTTCAACGGTGTTCGACTGCCGTCCATTGCCCTGTACACCAAACAAGGCCATGATTTTGAAATCGTATGTCAATTTGGGTATGAAGATTATCGTTCTCGTCTCGGATAAGCCCAGTTGCTTTCTCTTATAGGAGTCAGATTTCTCAACGAACAGGGCTTGGTGTGGTCCGCTTATCTGTTTTCGCTGTGTGGAGAGCTGTTCGCTGCTGAAGCAGCTTCAGAGATCATTTCTTATTAAGTGGTCAGTCCTCCCTCCTCTTGCAGTTCTCATATTGTCCAATAAGAGACTCGTGCTCTTATTGCAGGATGTTCAATCCGCGCTTTCAAATGCACATCATAGGAAGTGTGAGGTGGTGGAGAAAACTGGACGGACCTTAGAAAAAATCCATGATATAGAGTAGGATTAAATAAAACTGTTTCTATAAAAGGAGAATTTAACTGTGATTACTTATTTGTATTGGCTTGCAATATTTGTTCTTGTCGGTGTGGTGGTTTACGGTATTGGACTAAAAGCACAGAACTGGAAGGTTGCTATTATTGTCGCATTGGTCATTCTCCTTGCAGGATGGGCGACCTATTTTTTTCGTCTACAGCAGGTTTTTGTCAAGCGTTATGGGGGTGTTATGAGTATCCGTGTTCCAGAGGGTCAGCATCATTTGGCAGCGACTTGGAAGGATGATAATCTCTGGATTGAGAATTACGACCCCAAGAGTAATACGTGTATTTTTAGCGAATATTCCAAGGGAAATATGCTCCAGGGCAAAGTGACTATAACGAATTGTAACCCTCTTGTACCTCAAAAGTGACAGGGGAAGATGGCGAATTCTCACGAAAACGTTTTGAAGGCCAGGGCCAGATAGCCTTCCTTCACTAAAATATATCTTCTTATGTGCGAAATCTTGCAGATAATGACTTACTCATTTTGAATTTCAGCCTAAATTTTAGATGCATATGATTGCCCCTCATAGGTGCGTGAATCCAGAATGTTTAGCAGTTTGAGTTTAATGGTTCTGGTAACCAGTCTCCTAAACAAGTTGTAAAATACTCTTTGGCAGGTATGATGTCACTTAGCCGGAATATCAGTGAGTTACGAGTTAAAGAAAGAGAAGTATAAAGAGATATAGGAGAGTTATGGTGTTTGATTACACAATTATGCACTGGACGACATTCTTATCTGCTGCCGTTTTGCTCAATCTTTCACCTGGCCCTGACATGGCGTTTATCCTGGGTCAAACGGCAAGCAATGGCCGACAAGGTGGTTTTGCCGCGATGTTTGGGGTATGGTCCGGTGCCTTTATTCATGTTGTAATGGCTGCCATCGGACTGTCAGCGATACTTGCTACATCAGCAATTGCCTTTTCTTGCGTAAAATGGATTGGAGCTGCATATTTGGTTTGGCTTGGGATACAGGCACTTATTTCAAGGGATAGCTCATTTCTTTCAAGTGGAGATTCAAAGGAAACGAATATGCGCTCCATTTATAGGCAGGGTGTGCTTGTTGCATCTCTTAACCCCAAAGTAGCGATTTTTTTCCTGGCATTTCTGCCTCAATTTGTAGTTGAAGGTGCCGGTCCAGTAAATGCGCAATTATTTCTACATGGAAGCCTCATAATTGTAGTTGCAGCGTTGATAGAGCCTCCACTAGTGTTAGTTGGCTCTCGACTGATCTCCTTACTCAAGAGTAATCGGCGAATTGGATTATGGATGGACAGAAGTCTTGGAACTCTATTTGTAATCTTGGGAATACGCCTTGCTCTGAGCGAGAAGAGCTGAATGGATAATTCGCAATATGGTTGTTCTCTCTGCTCGTCAGTAGAGTAAGATATCCCATGGCGAGTCTCGATTGAGAATACCGTACTGAACTTGATAGAATGAGCATATTCAAACAGAAGATGTTTCTCAAACATCATTGAAATACCAGACGGTCCTGTTGCCGAATATCATCTGACTTCTCAATCGCATCATTATTTTCACACCGTTGCGAGATACCTCACTTGCCTGTTGTGCCCTGTTGATTTCTTCTTAGCCACCCACGTAACTCGCATTTCCGGCAGGCCAAATCTTTATTGAATTTTTATTCTTTTTGCACTGTTCCCTACAGGACATCGTGTATTGACTATCTGTCAAACAACTCCACCAGTATGAACTTTTTTTCGGGGAAATATTAATTTGTCATTTTTTTATATGGTTAGGACTGCCGCAGGATTGGTTTTGTCTCTTTTTGCATAATTATCGGGAGAATGGGTAGTTATACCTATGGAAAAAAAATCGTAGCTGTGATTAAATGAATGGTGGTTCATTTAATGGGGGGAGGATTGTACAAACACTAATACGTGGAGGCAGAAATGTACCGTCAAATCTTATCTGTTTTTCTGGGAACAGCATATTGTCTGTTGATCATTAGCACGAGTTATGCTGCAGCTGACAAAGTTGTCGTTATTCCGATGGCAAGCCGCTTGTTGGGTCAACTGTTTAATTAATAGAAGTTATTTTTTTGTGTATGTGCTGCCTGGCATTATATGAGGGGACAATCATGACGATAAAAAGTAAGAGATATCCCAGGATAAATCATAACTGTTACATCAGTCGGGTGGTCGGGATACTGGTATTGCTCATCTTGTGGACCGGGGGAGTGAATGCAGCCGAACAGGATGAGTGGACGTACTCTATGGTTCGTGGAGATAATCTGTGGAATATCACCGAGCAATATCTTGATGGTGAATTTCGCTATTGGAACTCATTAATACGTCTCAATAATGTCACAGATCCTAAACATATGCCGCCTGGAACCAAGGTTCGTATTCCCTTGCGCTGGTTGAAAATTGATCCTGCCACGGTGCGGGTTCGCGATATGCATGGCACTGTGCAGTATGTCGAAGCTCAGCAGGTGGAGTCCCGTGCCCTTACGGGAAGTACGCAACTCAAAGACGGTGATCAGGTCGTGGTTGGCGAGGATGGGAACGTGGTGTTGGAGTTTGTTGATCAATCAAGGCTTTTTCTGGGAAGCGGCAGTCGGATAGAGTTGGATCGGGTAAGGAAGTTTTCGAATAGTGGCCTGGCCGACAGTAAGGTGGATCTCAAGAAAGGTCGCAGTGAAAGTAAGGTGAAGACCAGGAACAGTCGTTTTCAAATCAAGACCCCCTCTGCAAATACAGCAGTTCGCGGGACTGATTTTCGGGTTACAGTTGATCAGGAAAATATTGATCTGTCACGGGTAGAGGTGTTGAGTGGTACTGTTCATACAAGCAGCAGCAGTGGAGCACGAGATGTTAAAGCTGGATTTGGAACTACTGTGGCCAAAGGTGAAGCACCCAGTTCTCTGGTAAAATTGTTATCAGCCCCAGAGATCCTTTCACCACCCAAATACAGCCGAAAGTTGCCGGTGGACATCAAATGGCAGAAAGTTGCCGGTGCCGAACAGTATCGTATACAGATCCACAGAGCAGAAGGGGAGCAGACACTGCTGATTGATGAAGTCATCTCCATTACCCGCTTTAACACCAGTGCTTTGGAGGATGACGAATATATTATCCGGGCGCGTGCCATTGACGCCAATGGGCTGGAAGGCAAAAACGCTGAGCAGATATTGCAACTGGATGCCAGACCCAGGCCTCCACTGGCCATCAGTCCCAAAGATGATGAGATCGTGCGTATGGTTTTGCCGGAGTTTGAATGGTCAACTCCAACCGGGGGCACGGGCTATCATTTCCAGTTGTCCGAACATCCTGATCTTAGCTCGCCTGTTATCGAGAGCACAGAGTTCAGCGGAACCCGCTTTAGTCCTGAACAGCTTCTGCCTGGGACCTATTATTGGCGTCTGGCGACTTTTGCTGATACTAAGGAAGGGCCTTTCGGGCCAATTTGGAGTTTCAGCCTGCGCCCTGCTCCCAAGGCACCTGACTTGTCCAAGATGTCCAGCGAGGTGGGCGAGACTGATATGACCTTGCACTGGCAGGCAGGTACTGCGGGGCAGCAGTACAAGATGCAGCTGGCGGAGGATTCTGATTTTAAAAAAATAGTTGAAGAAAAAAAATTGGCGCAGCCTGAACTGACCATGGAGCGTCCTGCCAGACCGCTTTATTTTCGGTTAAAAGTCATTGATGTTGATGGATTTGAGGGGGATTGGAGTCCTGCGCAGCAAATAGAGCCGTTGCCGGCTCCCTGGTATTACGTTTTGATGCCGATGATCCCCTTTCTTTTACTAGCATTGTAATGTCATTTTGCCGAATTCAGACGGTCAAACGATACGGTTTGGGAGCCCTTTTGTTACTGTTTGCAGTTGTTTTTACCCAGACAGGGCTGCTTACCGGTTTCAGTCGGATATTTTATGATCAGTTTATTCGCTTTTCGTCTCATCCACCGGCGGAAGATATTGTTATTGTGGCCATTGATCAGCACAGTCTGGATCAACTCGGGCGCTGGCCCTGGCCACGTCGCCTGCATGCGGAATTACTGAACAAACTTGCATCATTTGAACCAAAGGTAATTACATTCGATATCATCTTTGCCGAACCGGATACCGGGGTGCCCAATGATGATGACATATTGGCTGAGAGCATTGCGGAAAATGGGCCGGTTGTTTTGCCGATTATGGTTGAAAAACCCTGGTCGGCGCCGTTGCGGGAAACATTACCTTTAGAGAAATTCAGTGTCGTTGCGGCAGGGCTTGGACATGTCGATACGGAACTGGACAGTGACGGTATTGCCAGATCGGCTTTTCTTAAAGGCGGTCTCGGTAAACCCTGCCGTCCCACACTTGCCCTGGCAACGTTGCTGGCATCCGGCAGAAACATATCGGATGCGGCATTACCCGGCGAAAGGAATCCTCAACAAACTGTAGTGGACAGTGGCTACTGGGTCAGAGATTACCGTGTCCTTGTGCCTTTCTCCGGCCCTGCCGATCACTTCCAGCAGGTTTCCTTTGTTGATGTCCTTTCCGGTCATGCAAGCCCATCATCGTTTAAAGATAAGTATGTACTGGTTGGCGCCACGGCAATCGGTCTCGGAGATACTGTTCCCACCCCTGTTTCCGCATTAGGTCGGCCCATACCTGGGGTTGAATTCAACGCCCATATCCTCGATGGTTTCTTAAGGGGACGGCTGATAGAGCCTGCAACACAATCAACTTTATTTTTTATTAACATCTTTATAGCCTTTGTTTGTGCCTTACTCTTTATTGTTCCTGGAGTAAACGGTCTCTTGCTGTGGACCATGATCCTGGCTATCGGTACACTACTTGCTTCCTGGTTCGGGCTCACTCTGCTGCATATCTGGTTTCCGCCGGGCACGGCTTTAGGCACAATCCTGCTTGGTTCTCTTTTGTATAACGGGCAACACATTAAACGCTTGCTGAGCACTTTATTTGAAGAACGCCTTCAAGCACAGGCAACGCTCACTTCAATCAGTGATGCGGTCATCCGAACCGACGAATCAGGTAAGGTGAGGGAGATGAATCATGCGGCTGAAAAGCTTTGTGGAGTCTCCATCAAGAGAGCCATTGGAAAGCCGGTTGAAGAAATGTTGCAGTTATATACCCGTAAGGGGAAACTAGCCTACCCTGTACGGAAGCTAGTGAAAGATAAAGTGTATCATCACCGGGAACCGCTTATCCTGGGAAATAAAAAGAGTAAGGAAAGAATAGTTCAGGTTGCGACTACGCCAATTCCTCCACTTGCTGAGCAACAGGGAGGAACAATAATAGTGTTAACCGATATCAGTGAAGCGGAACGATTGGCCGGTGTTGTTGAGTATAGTGAAACCCATAACAGTTTGACTGGCCTTCCCAATCTGCTTTTGATCAGCGAAAAACTTCAGGAAGCAATTGATCGGGCCCAACTCTCCAGACGACTGATTGTGGTGGTCGATATTGATATCGACCACTTTTCCAAGATCAATAAATCCATGAGTAATGTAACAGGAGATTTGTTGCTGAAGAGTGTGGCGGAGCGCTTGCATGTTTCTCAGTTGGAACATACGATCCGGGGACATGTGAGTGGGGATGAGTTTATCCTGATTATTGAGGATGTGCAGAGCAGAAACGGAGTCATGCCGTTGGTGGCTGATGTCCGGCATGCGCTGGGTAGCACCATAACTTTGCTTGATAAAAAGCTGTGTCTGTCATTCACCCTTGGAGTCAGTGTTTATCCAGAAAATGGTCGAAAGCCGGATATACTGCTGCACCGTGCAAATGCCGCCATGCATCGAGGCAAGGAGCAGGGCCAGGGGAGGACGGTACAGTATACCGATAGCCTGCAAACACGGGCCAAGCGACAGCTCCATGTTGAGCAGATCATACAGGAGGCTGTTGAAAGTGGCCGGGTTGAGACTTTGTATCAACCCCTGGTGCAGGCAAGTAACCTGCAAATTGTGGGTGTCGAAGCACTGATGCGCTTGCGAGATGATACAGGAGAATATCTTAATCCCGCAGAGTTTATAGCTTTGGCGGAAGAATCAGGCAAGATTGTCAGTTTGGGCAATTACCAATTGTATGATGCCTGCCGTGAACTTGTTTCCTGGGAGGATAAGGGTGTCAACAAACCATTGCGACTTTCTTATAATCTGTCACCGCGCCAGTTGCAGGATCCTGATCTGGTGCAAAACATAGAACAGACGCTCGAAACAGCAGGGTTCCCACCTCATCTGCTCGAATTTGAGATTACCGAGAATCTGCTGCTTAAGAATAATGCAAAGATCAAAACAGTAATTGATCAGCTGCGAGAGCTCGGCACAAAATTTACAATTGATGATTTCGGCACAGGCTATAGTTCAATGAGTTACCTGACCCATTTCCCGTTTCACCGGTTGAAAATAGACAGGTCTCTGGTCTGGGACTTGGCAAAAAAGCCTGGAGCGCGCGCCATAACCTCTGCAATTATCAATATGGCACACAGTCTCGACATGAAGGTTGTAGCAGAAGGAGTGGAAATGTCATCTCAACGTGAGATTTTGCTCTCTCAAGGATGCGATGAAGTACAGGGCTTTTTAATAGATCGGCCATTGACGGCAGGTAACTTAGAAAAACGATATCTCAAGCATCTCTGATAGCTTCTGGGTGAAGGTTGCCAAGGGGCACCTGTTCTTGTCGGAGTTCCAATGAGGTGAGGAGTAATGAGAGAAGTGCAGTCATGGTTTTAGCTTTTTTTGATAGCTTTGAATCCTGGCCGTCTGCGCATGAGGTGATCCTGCCTAGAAATTTTGGGCACCCAATCACCTCGTTATTAAGTGCAGCGATATTCGAAGAGTGAGTATTTCTCGACAGCGGCCTATGAAGAGAAATGGAGGAGTAACCAGTTGAAAATTGCTTAACTGGTATTCTAGTTTTTAAGGTGAGATCAGTTGCGGGTATTGCGATCTTTGTTGATGCCGGAGAAATTGAAAAAGAGATGGAGCAGCCCTTTAAAACTGCGCCATCTCTTTTTTGAAATATTGAGTGGGTGATCTTTTTAGAGTTGAAGGCGAGGGCGGTTTGCCTGTTGTTGCCGTCTTTTCTCAAGCTGCTCCGCTTCGGTGAGAGACCGCTGTACCTGTTCCATATTTTCGTCTGTCCCCAGGGCTTCACCGAGAAGATCGGATGGCTGAAAGAAACAGTACCATTCCTCTCTCTTTTTTTGTCGATTGGTACTGGAATGCTTTCCTTTGCTAAAGTGGTCAACGGTTGTGGATAACAGGTGAAAAGCTCCGATAAATCCTACTGTCGCTGCAAATAGTGTTAATGGTTCCATGATATATGCTCCTTTGTGAAAGAAAATTATAGACGTGAACAGCGGAGATCATAAACCGGAACATGGGCACGTTCCTGATCTACTCTAACGGCTTCTTCATCAGGTTTGCTTAATACGTAGCGAATACCTGCATCTGCAGCACTTACACGAGCAATGACTTCTTCGGAGTTTCCGATATCCATAATATGCTCAACTTTGATTCCGCAGGCTTTGGCCTGGCTAGTAAATTTCTCTGCATTTATTTTGGCCATATCAATGAACCGGTCACTTTCTCTTGTTCTTCTCTCACCTGAAAATTGCAGTGGTTTGTCTGTGATATCAAGGGCAATGATTTCACAGTCAAGTCGCTGGGCCATTTTCATGGCGTAATCAGTGACCTGGGAGAGGTATTCTCCATCCTGAATCATGAGCACCTTTGTCGGGGCATTTTCCTGGTCCATCATCCTGGCAAGGGCTCCAGCTGCCTCAGATGGACTTCCGGCGGCCATTGCGCCAATAGCAACAGATTTTGCTTTGATTTTCTTTACATTCACTGTTTTGTTTTTTTTCATTCCCAGAGTGAACCAGTTGAAAAATCCCATGATGTTCTCCTTTTTGTATTGGTGGTTGTGGATAGAGTGGATAGTTTTTGTTGTATCTTTGTTTGTTAGGTTTGCATGCGCCGTGCCAGGACTGCATGTATTTATTTTATTTAGCAAAACAGTATGTTAGGTGACACATCGTGTGATGTGCCAGTGAAGATGTTGTTATGTTGCTTCGGGGGCATTGCAGCTTGCAACAAGTAATCTTGTTGAAATCGTGTGAAAAGCATGTTTGTGGACGGTATGAAGTCACATGGGTTGTGTTAACGTAATAGAATGATATGGTTTAATCTCAGTATTGCTGGTGGGATGTTTCGCTTGTTGCAGGATGAAACTGCGTAACAGAATGCAACGAAAACCGTATCGAGAGGCAGGCAAAGAGAAAAAAGAGAGAAAAATGATGAAACAGGAGGCTGTCTCATGAGTTCACAGTAATAGTATTATTTATAATAGGATAGTTGTTCAGGCAAGCAGGCGTGGGGGGGGATCGATGGGTGTGTCCGCATGTACCAATTCAAGATGTTCAGTGACGTCAATTTATGGTGAGGTCACATCTTCTTGGTTTTTTTTTGGGACAGGATGATATTGGTCCAATTGGTTTGAAGGTCAGTCAGGAGTTTTCCAGAATTTCGTCGACAGGCAGGACCTGACTGGTCAGTGTCATTTTTCAGGTAAGAGATACGTTGCGATGTGCGTGCTGTATCGTGACCAGGGCAATTAAGGCAGTGGCAGTAGTGGTAGCACTGCCAGAGGAGCCGTTTTTGATACTGCAGCAATAAGGAAACTTACTGAATTCTTGTTTGTGGCCGGCAAAAAAATTCGAAGGATTTCGCAGGACCTGTATAGTAAGCTTACGGCAGGTTATTTTGATTTTCGAGGTGCTTGTTGGTCCTGGAGATATTCAAAGAACAGAGGGAGCAATTATCGATAACGGCTCCATCTGTTCTTTTGAGGCTACCTTGCAAAATTGCTTTTTCCCCCAAACTCTTCGTTATGAGGAAAATTTTATCCTCGAAATATCAAATATATGCACCCCAAGGGCATTTCTTGCAGGGCACCTGCGGTAAAATTTTCCTCATGCCTCAATTTTGAACGAAAATTCTAATTTTTTAAGGTACCCTTGAATGTATAGTGATGCAGATTTCAGATATGAAGGTGAGGAGTGGCAGTCTGTTACTGCCGCTTCTGCTCAGGTTGTTCCGCCTCGGTAAGAGACGACTTCAGCTTACCCATATCCTTGTCTGTTCCCTTGTCTTTTCCCAGAAGGTCTGATGGCTGAAAGAAACAGTACCAGTCCTCTCTCTTTTCTTGATGATTGCCACTGTGGTATATTCCTTTTCCAAAGCGGTCAATGGTTGTGGATAAGAGGTAAAGTGCTCCGATAAATCCTATGGTTGCTGAAAATATTGTTAATAGTTCCATGAGAGGTACTCCCTTGTGATTGAAAATTGATGATTTGAAGAGCGAAGATCAAAGACCAGAAAAATGACTCTGCTCCTGGTTTGTTCTAAAAGCTTCTTTGTTAAGTTTGCTTGCTATGTTGCGAATGTATGCATATGCCGTGCCAAAGTTACGTATGTTTTATTTGCTAATAAAACGTGATGTTAGCTTGTCTTCGCGTGCGCTGCCGGTGGAACTGTTTTAATGTTGGAGAGTAAGGCATTGCAGATTGCAACAAGCACTTTTGTTGAAACCGTGTGAAAAGGAGATATTCGGGTGACATGAAGTCAAATAAAAAACGATAACATCTTGGAATGAAGTGTTTTGTTTGAAATATGTTATGGGGAGCAGAAGGATGTTGCAGGATGAAACTGCGTGACAGAATGCAACAAAAGAGTTGTTGGCACGCAGATAAGGATAAAAAAGAGAAAATAATCGTGGAACAGAGAGCTGTTCCACGATTTCCTGGTAATTATCAGATTTTTAAAGGGAAAAATGTTCAGGTGAGCAGGTGTGGGATTGCCTCGGTGAGCATGTCGACATATACCAGTTCAAGATTTCCAGTGACATCATCCTCCAGTGAGTCCACATCTTCCTTATTTTTTGCAGGCAGGATTACCTTCGTGCAACCGGTTCGAACAGCAGCCAGCAGTTTTTCCCGGATTCCTCCCACAGGTAGAACCTGACCGGTTAGTGTCATTTCTCCGGTAAGAGATACGTTGCGATGTGCGGGCCGGTCCGTGAGGAGAGAAATCAAGGTAATGGCTATGGCAACACCTGCAGAAGGGCCGTCTTTTGAAACTGCACCGGCAGGGAGATGAATATGGATGTCGGAATGATCATAGAAGTCCGGAGCAATGCCGAGTTGCTCGGCATTGCTCCGGATATAACTTAAAGCGGTCTTGGCTGATTCGCGTAATATTTCACCCAGTGAACCGGTAAGGATGAGATTAGTGTTTCCGCGCATGGCCAGCGCCTCGATAAACATAATCTCACCACCAAACTGGGTCCAGACCAGGCTGGTTACTACGCCCACCTTGTCCTTGCCTTCGGCAGCTTCCTGACGATATTTTCGTGGGCCGAGCAGGATATTGATTGAATCTTTATCTATTGTCGGCAAAGATTCTTTTGAATTATTTCGCAAGACCTGCAGGGCAAGCTTGCGACAGATGGTTCCTATTGCTCGATTGAGTCCCCGTACCCCGGATTCTCTGGTGTATTCGACGATGAGTCTTTTTAGAGCATCGTCAGTAATTTGTGGATTGATCTCGGTTAAGCCATTGGCGTTTAACTGTTTTGGAAGAAGATGTTTCCTTGCAATAACTTGTTTCTCTTGAAACGAATAACTTGGAAAGTCAATTACTTCCAGTCGATCCAGCAGGGGGGCTGGCAGTTTTGTTATGTCATTTGCCGTGGCAATGAACAGGACTCCGGATAGATCAAAGGGGATGTCAAGATAATGATCGATAAATTTCCCGTTCTGCTCGGGATCAAGAACCTCAAGCAGAACCGAAGCTGGATCTCCACGGAAATCTTGGCCGATTTTGTCAATTTCATCGAGCATAAAGCAGGGATTTGTCACCCCGGCCCGTTTGATCTCACTTAGAATGCGGCCTGGCATGGCACCGACATAGGTTCGCCTGTGGCCACGAATCTCAGCCTCATCACGCAGTCCTGCCATTGATATACGAATAAACTCGCGGCCAAGAGATGTTGCCACAGACTGTCCTATTGAGGTTTTTCCTGTGCCCGGAGGGCCGGAAAGACAGAGGACAGGTCCCTGGCTGATCTGCAGTTTTTTCTGTTTCTGCAGGAGCTCTTCCACTGTATCTTTCAGTTCGTCAAGGTGAACAGGCTTTGAGAGATAATGGGTCGCGCCCTTACGGATGGCATCCACAGCATTTGCCACTGTTGCATAGCCGGTAACCATGACAACATCAGTCTCCGGTGATGCCTTGCTGATCTTTTCAATAAGGGTAAGACCATCCATCTTATCCATTTTCAGATCGGTGATCATTACATCAAAATGATCACTTCTCTCTATCTGTTGCAGCGCATCAATTCCGTTAGCTGCTACCTGCACCGTATGACCAATACGTTTGAAGTAGTGTTGAAGGTTGTTGCGGGCAATTTCTTCATCATCAACAACCAGTATTCTTGATTTTTGTTGATTTTTTAGAGTCTTGGCTGCGAGGTATTCCAGTATCCGTGTCTTGACTGCCTCAAGTCCGTAATGGTGAGAGGCCATGATGGATTCAGCTCGTATCAGATCAAGATTGTCCCTGGTTTCCTGGAACCAGGGCAGCGAGAGTAGCAGTTCGATATAATTTATGCCTATGGAGAATTCAGCGGCAATTGGATCGGTTTTATCAAGACGTTCCAGTTCGGTTGTTATTTGGCGAGCAACGTAGGGTGGAAGGTCAGTCCCGGTCACTCTGTTTTTGAGATCATCGATCTGCCGGGAACTGAGAGATGCTCCAGATCCGGGTGCTTTCGTTTCAGATTTTTTTTTTGAGAAAAAACTCATTTCTTTTCATCCGGTTAAAAAGGTTTCTGCATTTAGGGAATGATAATGAAAAAACAATTCCTATGCTGTAGAAATCTTCTCTAGCCAACATTTCTTATCAAGGTTGTTACGAGTGACTGGGACGTGCTGCAAATTCGATGCGCAGGGCTTTGCCGGTTTCACAGTAGATTATGATGAGAAATGCGGGCTAGTGCTGAGTAGTTATATATTAATGACAGTCATAGGGCTGAATAAGGATTTTGGCCGGTATTCTTAAGTGGTTATGAATGTTGCGTATCATCTTAAGAGAGAGTGGTTTGTGCCGATTAAGTACGGAACTTATGTTGCCGTAACTGCCAATGTCCGCCTTTAAATCTATGTCGCGGAGACCTCGTTGGCTCATGATACTTTTCAGGTACTCAATAGGATCGGGTAAGTCTTCATCTGCATACAAATCTCTGGCAGATTCAACTGAAGAGAGTGTTTTGCCAGTAACCTCTTGATCTATATTGCGTAAATTTTCAGTTTGTTCCATTATATTTGCAAGGATCATAGTATTCATGGTTGTTTTCCCTAAAATAAACGACTGTTAATAATTAGATGACAGTAGATGCTCGCTGCATATCCCAGAGCCACAATGGGAGTCCATTTCAAATGGGCTCCAAAGGTGTAGGTTCCCCGTGCTGTCCCCATCAGGGCCACACCTGCAGCCGAGCCAATGGATAATAGGCTGCCGCCTACGCCTGCTGTCAGGGTAACCAGCAGCCACTGGCCGAGGGACATGGAGGGATCCATGGTTAATACGGCAAACATGACCGGGATATTGTCGACAATTGCCGAAAGAACACCAACAAGGACATTGGCATAGGTGGCACCCAGGCCATCGTACATCTGGTGGGAAACAAGAGCAAGATAGCCGAACTGGGAAAGACCGCCGACACAGAGAATAACTCCGTAAAAAAAGAGAAGGGTATCCCACTCGGCCCGGGCCACTTTTTTGAAGATATCAAAGGGGTCATCTTGATCATTGATGGAAATTCCCAGTGGTTTGTCGTATTCATGGGCGCGCTGCTCTCTTCTCTTGATGTAATAGGAAAAGAAACCCAGGTAGGAAAGTCCCAGCATCATGCCTGCTGCGGGAGGCAGGTCAAGAAAGTTGTGAAAGGAAACCGCGGTAACAATGGTCATGAGAAAAAGAACTATAATTCGTCTGGCCCCGAATTTCATCGCCACTTTTTCATCCAGAGCATCCGGCACCTCTTTAGAGACAAAGAAGCTCATGATGGCTGCAGGGATCAGCCAGTTGAGTAAGGCTGGAGCAAAGAGGAAGAAAAATTGGACAAAGGTGGCTTGTCCTTTTTGCCAGACCATGAGGGTGGTGATATCGCCAAAGGGTGAGAAGGCTCCTCCTGCATTGGCTCCGACTACGATATTGATACAGGCCAGGGCAATAAATTTTTTATTGTCCTTGGCTACGGCCATAACGACAGCTCCCATGAGTAAAGCCGTGGTCAGGTTATCGGCAACGGGCGATATAACAAAGGCAAGAAAGCCGGTGATCCAGAAAATTTTGCGTAGAGAGAATCCTCTGGAAACCAGTGAAGAGCGAAGGGCCTGAAAGATATTGCGCTCTTCCATGGAATTGATATAGGTCATAGCAACAAGCAGGAAGAGCAATAGCTCTGCATACTCGGTGATGTTGTGAATAATCGCATTATGTGCTTCTTCAGGTGGGATACCTGCCATGCGGTAGGTAAGGGCAAGGAGTATCCAGATGATTCCGGCGGCCATCATCACCGGCTTGCTCTTGCGCAGGTGGGTTTTCTCCTCAAAAATAACAAGTACATAAGCGAGAACAAAGATAGCCAGAGATATATAGCCCATTGATGTGGCAGTAAGGCTCATAGCTGTTTCACCTCCACCATGGCCGGAAGCAGCAGCAAATGCCTGGCCTGCGCCGCCTAGCAAGGTGATGCAGAGTGATAGAAAGATTTTCATTGTAGATATCCTTAGTTGAAAACTTATTGAATAAAGTGAAGTTGTATTGTGGGCAGATCAAAGGAAGAGCTATTTTGTCATTATCGGACAAAACAGCTCTTCACGATCAGCCATTCACACCGTAAAATAGTGCTATGGATGCCATCATTACCACGAGGTAGAGGATGGTCATTCCTGCACCAGCCCGGAAATAATCTTTTGTCTTGTAGCCGCCAGGTCGCATAATCAGGGCGTTAACCTGATGGGTGGGCAGGACAAAGGTATTGGAGCAGGCAACCGCTACAACCAAAGCTGCTATACGGGGATCTGCTCCGGCAGTACTGGCCATATTCATGGCAAGGGGGACCATCAGAACCGTTGCTCCGACATTGGAGGCCACCAGGGTGAAAAACGAGGTCAGGATGCCGATAACGGTTAAGAGAATCAGCGGCGAAACATCGCCCATCATACTCATGATCGTTTCTGCAATAAGTTTTGCCGCCCCTGTTTTTTCAAAGGCGATACCGAGTGGAATAAGGCCGCCAAGGAGAAAAACAGTCATCCAGTCAACAGAATCATAGGCCTCGTCAATGGAGAGTACCTTGGAAAGAACCATGGCGATGGCTCCTGTGAGCAGGGCGATGGAGAGTTGGACATGAAATCCAAGGATCATGACCAGCGCCAGCACCAGACTGCCTATGGCGAATTTGACCTTGTCTGTACGGAGAATTTCTCCTTGTACCTCTTCAGTTAAGACAAGATCGGTTCTTTCTTTCAGGTAATGAAATTTTTCCCAGGGTCCTTGCAGCAGCATAGCATCACCGGCACGCAGGACCATTGTGGAGATGTCACCGACAAAGGTTTTGTTTTCCCGAAATACGGCCAGTGGCATAACACCATTTTTTTTCCGAAAGGAAAGGGAGCGCAGCGTATTGCCGACCAGTTCGGAACGGGGCGTAATAATTGCCTCCATGATACCGGCATTGTTCGGTGACATTTTTTCGGCAAAGACTTCCAGATCTTCTTTGACTTCCCATCCAAAGGATTTGGTCATTTTTGCAACCAGGTCAGGTGGTCCTTCAACAACAATTGTATCTCCCCCTTCAATGGTGTCGGAATAGTCAGGAGAAGAAATTGATGTTCCGCTCTTACTGGCGATAGCGAGGATTGAAGTGAAAAATATGGGTCTGATTTCCAGTTCCATGAGAGTTTTCGGTCCCTGAAATGATTCAGGTATCCGGATCTCAAAAAGATTGCCGATATCCTGATATGTCCTTTCAAGTTCCTGGGACATGGGGCCATTTTCCGCTTCATCAGCTTGTCCGGTAGGAAGGATAAAGCGGCCAAAGAGAACGAAATAGATCAGGGCGGCGACAATAAGGGCCAGCCCAACCGGAGTCACGGAAAAGAGGCCAAAGGGCTCGATCTCCGGGGCTGAAATTTTCATCACGTCATTGAGCAGGATGAGCGGGCTTGATCCGATCAGGGTGAGACAGCCGCCGATGATGGCACAGAATCCCATGGGCATGAGAATTCGGGAAACCGGGATATTTGTCTGTCGGCAGATACGCTTGGCAGCAGGCATGAACAGGGCTGCTGCTCCGATATTCTGCATAAAACTTGAGATGAAGGCTACTGTGCCGGAGATGAGGATCATGATCCTGCTTTCGCTCTTGCCGGCAAACTTGAGCAGGACTCTGGCCAGGGAATTCATGGCCCCAGTCTTATCCAGGCCTGCACCGATGATAATAACGGCAATAATTGAAACAACAGCATTACTTGAAAGTCCGCTAATGGCTTCTTTTGGAGTAACCAGCCCCAGCAGCGGAAGGATGATCATCATGATGATGCCGACTACGTCGACACGCACCCATTCAAAAATAAAAAGTAGAATTGCCAAGACCAGAACGGCCATGACTAATATTATTGGTAGAGTCATTTTTTCCTTATTATCCTTTTTTGTTTTTTGATATCTGGTGACGACAGGGTGTTACCAAATAGTTAAGGGCATAACATTACTTTTGAGAGGTTTGGTAGGCCGGTGGCATTGTGACAACACGGTGTGGATGCCGGGTGAACTTTACCTCCCTCCTTCTTTTTTCTTGTCTCCTGTTTCATCATCATCTTCCTCCTTAGGAATGTGCCAAAATTTATTGATATTCTAGGCTGATAAGAAAATTCGCACTTTTGGTTACTGCTTTGATCACGAGTAACCTTTCATTTCAAATTGCAACCTGTATGCCGTTTTTCAGCAGGTTTGGTGAAAGCTGGTGGTCGCATTTGTTTACCATTTTAGATGGATGTAAAAAATGAGGGGGCTTAAGGAGGCAATACGTTGCTGTTGCAGGGTGTAACAGCTGGCGAGAAAGAGAGAAGAGAACGTTTTAGAGAGGAATTTGAGGAAAAATTGAATAAAATAAAAGAGTCATAACCACTCTGTCAGGGCACAGTGTTGCATATTCACAACATTGCATATTGCAACAGTGCTGTGAATATGCAACACTGTGGTGAGGGGCAGTCGGAGATGAGATATTAAAAATAATGCTCGTTACGATCTTGTAGGTATGGAAGGGGTGTGTCGATCTTATTTAGTTTTGCAGTTGGCCTTAAATTTGCTTGACGGAGAATGGGACAAAAATTTATTTCTTCAATATTTGGCCATAAATGATTTAACAATTTTTTACTGGAAGAAAAGATAAAACACATAGACCTTTGTCAGTTTGTTTTTTTAAGACTGATGAGGAGGGGAGAGAGGCCCAATGATTTTTTTTAATCTGCGCCAGAAGATGATGGGCTGTTTTTGCCTGCATCTGATTTTTTATATTATTGTTGGGGCAACTATTTTTAGGGATTTTGAGTTGTTTAACGATGATGTAACCTTATTGATGCATGCTGGCAGCCTCAGTAATATAAGTCTTGAGATACGACGTTATGAAAAAAACTTTATCATTCGTCATGACGATGACGATTTTGCCAAAGTCCTTGAATATATAGATGAGGCGGAGCAGACTGTTCCTCAGGTAATCGATGAGTTAAAGATTATGCCCCAACCGACCCACTTGCAGAACTTCACATTTACACTGGCAGCCTATAAGGCA
Organism: Desulfocapsa sp.; assembly: GCA_030145625.1. Classification (GTDB taxonomy): domain Bacteria; phylum Desulfobacterota; class Desulfobulbia; order Desulfobulbales; family Desulfocapsaceae; genus Desulfocapsa. Next base: position 73,531 of record JAQYVF010000006.1, read on the forward strand.
ACTTTTCAGGATTTTAAAGAGAAATGTGTTTCTGGAACAAAGATCGCTGTATGTCTGTCACAGGAAAAAGTACGAAGTTTAGGGCAGGATCTTGTAAATATCACCGAAGATCTTGTCATCTTTGAACAGGACAAGATGGACGATTTTGTTGCAGATTTAAAAAGTCAACTTGTGAAAGCCTTCCTCTTTATTGTTTTGCTTTCGATTTTCACTATCACCCTCCTCTATACTTCAATTATCAAGCCCTTGAAAAGGGTTGAGGGTGCGGCAAGAGACATTGCAAACGGAACCTTTACCCGGCTGCCGGTGGATGAAAAAAAGGGTGAGGTTCGTAGTGTACTTCGGGCTTTTAATAAAATGGTCGCTGACCTGGAAGCGCAACAGGAGCAACTCTTCCAGGTTAAGAAACTTTCATCAATTGGTACCCTGGCTTCAGGAACAGCTCATCAGATCAATAATCCGCTCAATAATATTTCAACGTCCTGCCAGTTGGCTCTTGCCGAGATTGATGCTGAACAGAACCCTTTAGTTGCTGATATGCTGGAAACTATTAACCAGGAAACCCATCGTGCCGGAGAAATTGTTCGTGGCCTGCTGGAATTTTCCAGGGTGCAGATATTTTCTCTTCAACCTTATCGACTTGTCAAAGTGGTCGATAGAGTCCAACAGCTTGTTGCTAGCGAAGTCCCGTCCGGCATTATTATAGATACTGATATTCCCGAAGATATAACTCTTTTTATCGATGTCCAGAAAATGATCGAAGCTTTGCTGAATCTGACGATCAATGCCATTCAGGCCATCCCGGAACCACCGGGCTCGGTTGTTATTGGTGCAGAAAAGGACGCTGGCAACAAGAATGCTATAATTGTTGTTGCAGATACAGGCAGAGGAATTGACAAAGAATGTCTGCCGAAAGTTTTTGACCCGTTTTTCACTACTAAAAATGCTGAAAATGGGACTGGCCTTGGTCTGGCAGTTGTTTATGGCATCATAAAAAAACAAAAGGGTTCAATCCGAGTAGAGTCTGAAAAAGCGATGGGAACTCGGTTTGTTATCACCCTGCCGCTCTATTCTGATTCTGAAGAGGCTGGTCCTCTCGGGCAGAGTGAAACATTTGGGGGCGATCATGACTGATGTCAGTAATATTGCAATTCTGCTGGTTGATGATGAGGTGATAAATGTCCAGAATGTTGGTCACTTCCTTGAGCAGCAAGGATTTCAGGTAACAACTGCGGCAAGCGGTAACGAGGCAATAACCTTACTGAGTCAATCCCATTTTGATTTGGTCATAACAGATTTGAAAATGGGTGATGTCGATGGCGTTCAAGTTATGAAAACTGCCAAAGAACTCCATCCCGAAATTGAGGTGATCATTGTTACCGGCTATGCAACGGTAAACTCCGCTGTAGATGCTATGTCCCATGGGGCATTTTATTACCTCCCTAAGCCGATTAAGCTCAAGGAGCTCCATACCCTGGTCCTGAGAGCAACTGAAAAAACTATGCTGCTGCGGGAAATCAGTCGTCTCAAGCAGCGTATCAAAGCGCAGCAGGGAACAACGCAATTTATTGGTCAGAATCCTGCAATACTGCAGCTCAAGGATTCTATTGCTCATTTTGCTCAGCTGGACTGTAATATATTGATTACCGGTGAAACCGGAACCGGTAAGGAACTGGTGGCCAGGACAATGTATGAACTGAGTCCCAGGGCTGATAAGCGTTTTCTGCCTATAAACTGTGGGGCAATGACAGAAGATCTGATGGTCAATGAACTGTTCGGGCACGAAAAGGATGCCTATACTGATGCTGGTGGAATGCGTAATGGGCTCCTTGAATCGGCAAATGGCGGGGTGGTTCTCTTTGATGAAATTGGTGAAATGCCCCTCGTCATGCAGGTGAAACTGTTGCGGGTTTTGCAGGATAAAAAGATTATCAGGGTAGGCGGAACCCAAGAGATACCGATAGATGTACGTCTGTTGGCTGCAACCAACCGGGATCTTAAAGAAGAAGTGGAAAAAGGGACATTTCGTCAGGATCTCTATTATCGGCTCAATGTCGTCAATCTTCACATTCCGCCGTTGCGTGACAGAAGAGACGATATTCCATTGCTGGTTAACTATTTTCTGGCCAAATATTCCCTGCCCAATGGACGGAATAAAAGCATTTCTCCGGAAGCAATCCGGCGGCTGCAGGATTATAATTATCCGGGCAATGCGCGGGAGCTTGAAAATATTATTGAACGTTCTTTGGCCCTTTGTGACAATTCAGAAATTCAACCACACCACCTTCCATCGGATCTTAGCAGTAGCCCGCATTTTCACTTTAAAGATATCCAGGGAGGAAAACCAAGCAAGAGCCTCGAAGAAAATGAACGTGAGTATATCCTCTCAGTCCTTAAAAGCGTTGACGGTAATAAGACAAAGGCCGCCAAAATCATAGGTATTGATAGGGTTTCCCTCTGGCGAAAGCTGAAAAAATATGAAAAAAACGGAATCGACGTGGGATAGATCCGCACTGGTATGCAGTGCTGGTCAGTGTTGTAGATTGAACCTTCTGCTTCTGGCAAACCCTGTAGTGGCACTGAGTTGTCGTTAGATCCGGTTTTGCGAGAAATGGTTAGGAGCAGGCTACAAGCCTGCTCCTAACCATTTAGAAGAAGTTGTGCCTTTTCCCCGTGCAGGAGCGAATTTATCCGCGAATGGGACTTGTTTCGACCCGCTTGTCTGTTTTGGCAAAGTGATGTGGCTGTTCGCGGTTGAAGCCGTTTTTACAGCGAGAGTTCTTTGCAATGGTGTGGTTTTCGTATGGTATGAAAATAGGCCTGTGATAAAATTGCAGGTCCTCAACTCCTCATTTTGTTGTGCTACTGATAAATTGTTTCAGTTCCATCAGGGGGGGTGAAGGTGAACAGGCGTTGCATCAGGGGGGCATCGTCTGGAGAAAGGGTGTTGACCATGATATTGCTGAAGTTGAGGATGGTCAGGGTGTCGAAATGATCAAGGATCTCTATGCGGCGAATCAGGGAATCCTCTGTTATCCAGAGATGGATGGAGGCTACTTGGGATTGTCTTGCTTTAGGGATGAGTTTGATCACTGTTGTCTGGCTTTGGGTTTCCAGTATAGTACCTTCCTTCTGTGCTGGTTCCAGAATCTTGAAGTCCTGAAGCAGGTTCCCGGAGCCAGTAAAAAAAGAGTAGGTGAGATACTGTCTCAGAGATTCGGCTGAACTGACAATTATCTGCTTTAGTGCCGCAAAATACATGGAAAAGGTCTCACCGTCACTGACCAGAACCTGCTGATCGGGATCTGAATAGTTCCAGCGCATCATACCCGGCTGTACTGCTTCGGTGTCGTCTTTGATGCTCTTGACGAAAAACGCCTGGCCACGTCCTTTCTTTGGCCGCCCGCTGAGTTGTCCCCTGGTATTCTGGACAAAATCAAAGCTGAGTGAATGTAATTCATCGTATCGCTTCTGCAACCTGCTGGCCGTGTCTTCCGGAGATTCTTCTGCAAGAGCCGAAATTGGAGAAAGAGAGAGCAGGAGGAACAAAAAAAGAAAGAAGGAGTTATGGGGTATTGCCTTGATTGTTGTCATGCCAGTGTTAGCTCCATAGGGCGGGAAAAAATGCGTTGAGCCACCTTCATGGCTGTTTCGGTGCGGTCGGAAACATAATAGTTGTGACTCACCTGCTCCTGTTCTTGTCTGGAAAGAAGAGTCGGGTTGTGCAAGAGAAAATCTTTGACGTATTGGGCTGTTTCAATGGAGGAATCAATGAGCGTAACTCGTTTTCCAATACGGGGTTGGATCAGCTCTTTGAGCAGAGGGTAATGGGTACAGCCAAGAACCAGAGTGTCTATCTGTTTGTCTTTTAAGGGGTGGAGATAGCGGCGCAGGATCATCTTTGTTTCCCGTTTGTTCAGCCAGTTTTCTTCCACCAGGGGGACCAGCAGGGGGCAGGGTTCTGAGTAGACCTTAAAGTCAGGACGCTCTGCAGTGATGGTTTTCTGGTAGATACCGCTTTTCACCGTGGCTTTGGTACCAATGATGCCGATACGCCCGTTCTTGCTGGTGTTAATGGCTCGATTGGCTGCCGGAGTAACCACTTCAATGATGGGGACCTGGAAACGTTCCCGTAAAGTCTGGGTGGCAACCGAGGAGGCTGTGTTACAGGCAATGATGATCAGCTCGGCTCCTTTTTCCAGGAGAAATTCGGTGTTACGGATGGAATAGTCGATGATGGTCGTGGGGCTTTTGGGACCATATGGAGTCCTGGCGATGTCACCGTAATAGACAAGTGAGTAGTCAGGCAGGAGCTGTTCCACTGCACGGGCCACTGTCATGCCGCCGATGCCTGAATCAAAAATACCTATCATGAGAGGGGCTTATTAAAAGGGAGAGGGAAGGGACAAGAATTTAATATGTTAACGTAGGAAATGCCTGTCTGTTTAAGAGGTAGTTAAGGGCCGATGCAGCTTTCCCGGCTGTCTGTATGAGTGATAGACAGCCGGGAAGGTCTTGGTTATTTTTTTACAGTTCTTCTTCTGACTGGTTTCTTCTTGGTAGCATTGGACTTTTTACGGGCTTCAATTGATTTTTTCAGGGCATCAGGAATACCGCGTGCCTTTCCTGACTCTTTTCTTTTTTCTGAAAGTGCTTTTGCACAAAGGGGCTGGCGTAAAGAAAAACCATATTTGATTCTGTATTCTCGTCCTGTGAGTTCATGGGAACGGAGATGTTTTGGTGAGAGCATTTTGAACTCTTCACCACATTCCAAGCAGATGATCTTGTTCTTTAAAATTGATTTGTCGGGGGAGATAGAAGGCTTTTGGTTTTCTTCTACACTACTTAGTTCACCTGATTCCAGTTTTTGCAGGTTTTGCAAGGTGGAAAAAGTTTCCTGTAATGCTGCCTGCATCTCTTCTATTGTTAAGTTTGTTGAATTGCCTTGGGCTTGAACGATTTCCGCTGCCATTTCAACCAGTGATTTTGTCATTATATTCTCCTGAGGATTTAGACTTTTTTTAATGATCAATAGTAGTATCTAATTGATAGTATACAGGCAGGTCTAAAAGTCAAGTGGTGACTTTAAATTCTTGTGAAGTAGATTTGTTTCACTCTTGTTGAACAAGAGTGAAGGGGAAGAGTTGACAGACCGAAGCTGGAGCATTATATTAGAGTCGTTTTTGCTGAGAGTTTCTTGGATGCAGACAGGGTGTTTCTGGCTGTTTCTCTGAATTGTTATATGATTTCAATAAGATTTATCTGTAAGTGTAATGGAGTGAAAAATGCCTGTTTACGAATATGAGTGTCCAGCATGTGAAGCTGTTTTTGAAGTGCAGCAGCGAATGACTGATGACCCCTTGTCTAAATGTCCTGAGTGTGACGGTGCTGTAAAAAAAATAATGTCCAGGAGTTCTTTTCAACTCAAGGGCGGCGGTTGGTACGCTGATGGTTACTCTTCAAGCAATGCGACCGCAGGTAAAGCATCCAGTCCTCCTCCTTCCCCCTGCAAATCAGGCGATAGCTGTGCTTCCTGCCCGGCTGCTTCGACAACTTAATCGAATAACGAGATGCTTTGCCGCTACTCCGGCAAGGTATCTCGTCTGCTTTTCTTTTTCCTTCAGCCCCTCAGTTATTCTCTGAACTGGTTTCCATCAATGGCATACCTGCGCATTATTTTCAGCAGGGCTGCTCTGGTGAGGTGTGACAGCCGTGCTGCCAGGGAGACATTTCCATTACTTTTTTTGAGTAGTGTAAAAACGTACTGCCGGGTGAAAGAATCAAGACAATTATCCTTGGCTTCTTTATAGGGTATTATTTTCATTTCTCCCTTCGGGCTTAAACCGGGATCTACGGTTGGCAATGGCGAATCTATCATAAGATGCTGGGCATCAATAACAGCACCTGGGCAGAAGAGCACTGCACGGCGTATTACATTCTGCAGTTCTCTGATATTGCCTGGCCAATTGTGCCTGAAGAGTGTTTCAAGAGCAGTTTGAGAGAATTCTTTTTCAGTACTGTTCAGTTCACTGCCAGCTTTTTTTAGAAAGTGCTTGGCAAGCAGAAAGAAGAGGTACTCTCTCCGAGACAGTATCGAGCCGGTCTGTCAATTGGTCTGGAACAGGTTATTTTGAAGGCCCTGTCTTATGAGAGAAAAAAAGATACCAATGGGTAGAGGATCTGTGGGAGGATCTCAAGGAGGCGGGGAAATAGGTTGTTTGAGGGAAGAGGCTGGGAAGAACCTTCGGTGTTGATGGGGTTTGTCAGGGGCAGATGGCCATTGCATCGCCGTACGAGTAGAATCGGTAGCCAAGTGTAATGGCCTCCTCATAACTTTCAAGCAGGGTGTTGCGTCCGCAGAGGGCTGCTACGAGAAAGAGCAGTGAAGACTGGGGGAGATGGAAATTGGTGATGAGATTATCGACCACCTTGAATTCAAATCCGGGAACGATATAGAGTCTGCACCAGCCGTCTCCAGCCTGTACCTGACCATTTTCATCGGCCATAAACTCGAGTGTCCGTACCGTGGTGGTTCCTACGGCCCATATCTTTCCGCCGTTTGCCCGCACACTGTTAATCTTGTCGGCACTTTCTTTGGATACTGAGACATGCTCCTGGTGAATCTTGTGTTCTCTGATCTCTTCGCAGCGAACCGGGGCAAAGGTGCCGTGACCCACATGCAGGGTGATATGGGCCGTGTCGATGCCTTTTGTCTGAATGGCCTGCAACAGTTCCCTGGAAAAATGGAGACCAGCGGTGGGGGCAGCCACGGCACCCGGTTGGTGGGCGTATACTGTCTGGTAACGTTTTCGGTCTTCTTCGGTGCTGCCCTCTGTCCTGCTGATATAAGGAGGAAGCGGCACCTGGCCGTGATCGTCCAGGACGGTGGCCAGTGCTTTGTTGCCTGGATAGTGGAGTTCGATCTTGACTTTTCCCTCTGCCAGCAGTTCCAGGACAATGGCGGAAAGGTCTGGCCCTAAGAGGAGGCGGCTACCAGGTTTTGGGCGCTTAGAACTCTTGAGCAGGGCTGTGGCTGATGCCCTTTTTTCCTCTTCACCATCTTGTCTCTCGTGAGGGTAGGAGAGGAGGAATACTTCCACCTTACCGCCGCTCTCTTTGTGGCCCAGCAGTCGTGCCGGAAAGACTTTGGTGTTGTTGACCACCAGCAGATCTCCGGGGTTCAACAGGTCGATGATCTGGTGAAACTGCCCATGTTCCCGCGTTTCGCTTTTCCGGTGCAGGATAAGGAGGCGGGAGTTTTCCCTGGCATCTGCCGGGTGCTGGGCAATATTTTCCTGGGGAAGTGTGTAGTCGTAGGCCTGGAGGGAGAAATCCTGTTGCATGGTTCTTAGGTTATACTGTATACGTAAAACTGAAGGCCACCTTGCAAAATTCTAATTTTTCAAGGTACCCTGAAATAACTATCGGACAGGGCAATGGTTTGATTGCCCCAACTATTCAAGATGGAATTGTTTACCTACCATGATCCTTGCTGCTTGTGCAACCGAATTTGAGATGCATCCCTTGCTTGATCTTCTGAATCCAGGAGATGGGGAATGGTTGAGCCTGGTTACCGGGGTTGGAATTGTGGAGACCACCCTCAGCCTGACTCGTTACCTGGAACAGTATCAGGGGCGGGTGAGCGGGGTGCTTCACTTTGGCGTAGGTGGGGCTTATGTTCGTCCTGATGGGGATGGAGCGAATCTTCTGGATATTTGCCTTGCCGATGAGGAACTTTTTGGCGATTTTGGGATATGTCACCAGGATCGGATTGAACCTCTGAGTGAACAGATGCTGTATCGGCAGCGTTATCCTCTGGATCGTGTCCTGCTTGAGCAGGCAGGAAAGATATTACAGGAGCATGGGCTTTTTTATAAACAGGGAAGTTTTGTCACGGTTTGTGGTGTGAGTGCTACGGCTGCACGCGGGGCCATGCTTTCTCAACAGTACAACGGAATATGTGAAAATATGGAAGGTGCGGCCATGGCCAGGGTCTGTGAAGAGTTTCATCTTCCCCTCCTTGAATTGCGGACGATTTCCAATTTTGTCGAAGACAGAGACCTGGGTCGCTGGAGATTGGCCGAGGCCTGCGAGCGTGCCGGAAGGGTCGCTGCATTACTCATTAGGGATTTGAAACGATCATGACAACCCCACTTAGCATTGGCTATTCGCCCTGTCCTAACGACACCTATATCTTTTACGGCCTGACCCACAACAAGGTCATGTCGCCGGGTGTGAAACTGGCATCTCCTCTGCTGGAAGATGTGGAGACCTTAAATAGCTGGGCAATGGATAAAAAGCTTGATATCACAAAACTCTCTTTTCATGCCCTTGGCCATGTCCTGGATGACTACTGTGTCCTCTCTGCCGGCAGTGCCCTTGGCCGAGGTTGTGGTCCGCTTCTTGTTGCTCGCCCCGGTTTTGACCCATCTTCGCTTGTGACGGCTCGGGTAGCCATTCCCGGTCGTCTGACCACGGCAGCACTCCTCTTTCGCATGTATTCGCCCCCTTCTCAACAGCTGATTGAGATGCGGTTTGACGAGGTTATGACTGCGGTGACACAAGGAGAGGTCGATGTTGGTGTTATCATCCATGAAAGTCGTTTTACGTTTGCTGAACATGGACTGGTCTGTCTCCAGGATCTTGGGCAGTGGTGGGAAGAGTCCTCCGGTCATCCCATCCCCCTTGGCTGTATCGCCGCCAGGCGCTCGCTGGGGAAGGAGCGGATTGCCTCGATTGATCAGGCCATTCATGATTCCATTGTCTGGGCCGACAAACACCCAGAAGAGTGTTTACCCTATATAAGTAAATATGCACAGGAGATGGATCAGCAGGTGATGCAGAGTCATATCGGTCTGTACGTTAATGACTATTCCAAGGATTTGGGCGGGGAGGGAATGGCAGCCATTGAAGCCTTTCTCCGTCTTGGTCGTGAAGCAGGTATTCTTCCCGTCCTGTCCAAGGGAGTTACCCTGCAGGCATGAAGAGACATCTCACTCCCCATATCCCTGCTGTTGATTTAAAGAAGTTGCCGATCCTTGGTATTTGTGGACTCTCCGGCGCCGGAAAGACCACCTTGATTGAATCCTTGTTGCCATCACTCATCGCAGACGGTCTGCTGGTGGCCGTGGTCAAACATGATTGCCGAGACCTGCAACTGGACAGGCCGGGCAAGGACAGTGATCGTTTTTATCAGGCAGGCGCCGATGTCTTTCTCCTTGGCGGTGAGAATTTTGTTCGACTGCATAGGGATCGGGAACGCCGTTTTGAGATGCAGCTGGCACAACTTGCCGGGCAGTATGATCTGGTTCTGGTGGAGGGGCATGGGAAGACTCCGGTTACAAAACTCTGGCTGCTCAGTGAGCAGGAAACAGATATGCCAACAGGGGTCGAGGGAATCCTTCAGGTTCTGGCCCGTGACCAGGAGAGGGAAAAAAAAGGACTGGAGTGGGTCAGGATGTGGCTGCGGGAACAGCAGATCGGGATTCCGGTCTGGGCCTGCCTACTCATCGGGGGACGCAGTTCCCGGATGGGACGACCCAAGCACCTGATCAAGGGAGAAAACGGACAGACATGGATTGATCACACCGTCGAACTCCTGGAGCCCTTCACTGAGCAGGTGGTCCTTTCGGGGCCGGGAGAAGTCCCTGCACACCTTAATCACCTGGCCCGTCTTCCGGATCTGCCTGATGTGGCCGGTCCCCTCACCGGTATTCTTGCCGCCATGCGCTGGCAACCTGCCGTTTCCTGGTTGCTGGTGGCCTGCGATATGCCAAATATCAGCTCACAGGCCCTGGAGTGGCTGTTGGGCCAGAGACGGCCTGGCAGTTGGGGAACGGTTCCGCGGCTCCGAGAAGATGGCTTTGTCGAACCTCTTCTTGCCGCCTATGAGCCGCAGAGTAAACATTATTTAGAGGCGCTTCGCCTTTCCGGGTGCCTGCGTATCTCCCAGGTGGCCAAACGATCAAAGGTGTCAACACCTGTGATCCCGCACTCGCTCTGCCGTTCCTGGAGCAATATCAACACGCCACAGGAACTACAGCAATCCCTCCTGTAATGTTCTGTTTGACCTGACAGTTTTGGAGAGGAGATGAAGCCTGACATTCATAGTAGGAAGTTAAACCTGAGGTTAATTGAAAATCATCATATCTTGGATATGGCAATATTAACGTGGAATTCAATGGACGGAAAATGTGGCGCGTTTTGTGCTGGTGAGCAAAGCGAACATGCACCAAACGTGCGACGTTTTTCGGCCATTGCAGTGTTTCGTTAGGCGGCCTAACTCGCGAAGGGTTCGCGCCTGAGGCGGATGCTTGCTGTTCAGGTTCCTGGAAATTGCACGCGGATGTTGGACGTCTCCAGGCGAGGCAATGACGGGCTGGCGACACTTCCAAGCGCTTGGTCGGATATACGCATTATCCTGTCGGGTCGGGGGCGCCCAAAGGGAGCTTGAAGTGGCCCCGGGTCGCTGGAAGAAGCCCGATGACCAGAATCGCTCCTGCCCAGACGAGATACAACACGTGCAAGAATCCGATCTCTACCCATTGAATCTGAACGGTGATCCACACCAACAACGCGACTCCTGCCGCCAGCGATGCTGCCCACGACCAGTGAAACGATCTGAAGGGGTTGATGGCATCAGGCCATCGCCAGCTGGGTCGCCTCCAAATCGAATACGCAACGACTAGCGGATAGGCGCCAATGAACACGAAAAGAAGAATACCTGGGATCAGGAAATCAGAGAAGGGTGCGTTGGCAAGAAGGCTCATAGGCAGTTGGATAAGGTGACCATCCGGTGCCACAATCAATGCAGCAGCGGATATAGCAGCACCAAAGCCAAGCAGCAAGAGCAGTAAAATGAGAGTCGTTACGGCAACGGGGAAGCGATCAATTTGTGGTCTCATCGGAGTGTGATCCTTTCTAAGCCCAAAGCAGAACGGCCGGTCGCACTTGCGTCATGGAGGGGTGGAGTTCCAGGAGGGGCGTCATCGTCCACATCATGATTATCGCGCTTCGGTCGATCGTGGGCCGTCTAACGTTGAATTCACTGGTTTCGCGCTGTTTGCGAAATCCAGTGGAATGGCTGGTGTTTTATTGTTTTGTTGTAAATTTTATTGCAAATTTTTTACAGCCATCAATACATGTTCCGCATAGAATACATTCTGCATTTTCCATTATTTTCTGTTGCACCATTTTCTCTACAGGAAGGCTCATAGGGCAGTTTTCAGTACAGGTATGACACTTAATACAGTTTTCAGGGATTGATTGTAACTGAAGAGATGGCCATTTGAATACGTTTCTGATCTTTCTGCCTAAGATCATAAAAGGAGCCATCCAGCACAAATGATGACAGAAAGACCTCTTACCCAATAGAAATGAAGGAAGGACGATAAGTAAGAAAAGCACCAGATTATAGGTTGTGAAACTTGGAATATCGCTTACAGAGAGTCCATAGGTAGTCTGATAGAAAAACTCTATTTTTTTATACCCTCCCGTTTGAATAGCAAAAAATCCAATAGCACTTATCCAGGGGATCCAAATGAACCATTTTACATAATCACCCTTTATGACTTTTTTATCACGAGCGAGAAAAATAGCCTCTTGGCAACCACCAGCAGGACAAAGCCAGCCACAGTAAGCCCTTCCTATTATAAGTGCAGTACAAAACATTAAGACAAATAAAATAAAACTACCATTAATGATACCTTGAGAGCTTGCCTGAACAATAAGTACAGGGGAAAGGTAATAAAATATTGTAGGAAAAAGAAAAAAGGAAAACAAGATGATTCCTTTTCGGATTTTTTGTCTTTTCTTTATCATTTTCAGTAATCAATAACGCCTCACATACCGGCAGCAGAAAAATGAGTGAGGTACGAGCGGCGCTTTCTGCTGTCCGAGTGCATGTGATTGTTAGCTGGCATTTGCAATCCTGTGATAAGCCCGTCGTAATGGAAGATGGCTACTCCACAAGCTCAAAATCACCCGGTTTCCAGGTTTTGTCGAACCACGGTTCCAGTGGGCCATATAGTCGTAGTATGACAAGGTAGCTTTTCTCGGGGATTGTTTGAATCCAATTGCCCTCGTGACCTTCTGGTGCTTCAGGACCGAACCAGACTGTATACGAACCGTCCTTGTTGGGTTTGACTGATGGCATATTGCTGTCGAGACCGGCTGATTTCTGGTCGGTCTCCAGCATTGAGCGATGTTGACCCGAATACACCATGAATGACCAAAAATTATTGACTGGTATAGGTGCGGGTAGAGTTACCTTGTACGTTTTGCCGCCATCGAGGTACTGGCCTTTAGCGTCAAAGGGAGTAGACGCATAGGCCGATCCTGTTCCTACTTTCGGCGTGGCCATGGCAGGTGTAATACCGGTAGCCGCATAGTGAAACATAATACGATCATCGAGAACCAGCTCACCGTTGTTCATGAAGTCATGGCCGCCGGCAAAGGAGGTATACCACTGACGATCTGGATAGAAATAGGCTGCTTTATTTCGCGGACTAAAAGTTATGGCTCGTGCCGAGGCGTTGCCAATTGCCGCTGCATCCTTCAGGATTTTCTTCATGCGTGCATCCGGTGCAAATGGTTTTCCTTTCTTGATGCCGATAGAGGCAAATAGTCCCACAAGCTCTGGATTAAATGCATCCGCAGGCTCATATTGAACAACGGCGTTAAGCTCTTCATAGTAGTGTTCATCGTTAGCATGAATAGTATTGAGCTGTTTCCCGGAAAGGTCGTAGACTTTTTGCTTTGGTGGATTGTTTGCTTGCGCGAGAGGATAGGCACGAAATCCTTCCTTTAGCTCTTTGGTAGACGCCTTCACGTCGCCGTCTTTCACAAAAACGCGCATGAGTAGCCAGTGACGGTAGGTCGTGGATTTTGCGACAAAGTAGCCTTCGGGGATACCTCCCTCGTAGTCCGGCCCTATAAATAGATATTTACCACCCTTGCCTTGATCGGGGCCGGTCAGGCCAACGTCACTAACGAAGCGGAAAAATGCGTCGTCAAGAGTGCCCAGGACTGGCCCGGGGATCTCTACTACAACCGGGCCATTTTTTAAGTCAATCTCTGTGAAGGCGTAAGGTGTCGTTGATTGGGCAGTCAATAATAGGCCGCGGGCATCCAGCAAGCTTTCGAAAAGTCCCAGGTCGCCCGGTTCTAAGCCCTCTTTTTTGAGACCCTCCAGCATGGCATATATGGAGGTTGCCGGCATTCCGTTAAGAAACGCCTCTACTCCTCGCGATAGGTCGAGAAAATCATAGGTTTTCTTAACCGTAGATTCACTGGGCATACCATCGAAAAATTCGAGGTCCCCGAGAAAGTCGGTATTCACCTTGTCCGGGGTAAGTAAGAATTCTGGTACATCAGCAGAGTATTTCGGCTTTTGCGTCTCCTGTGCCAATGCAAAAGAGGTATGTGTCAGAATCAACAATGCAAAAACAATGGGGTAGATCCGTTTAGTGGCATTCATGCGATTTCTCTTTTTGGTTGTTATCTATTTAAAATATTTACTGTACCGGCTTCACATCAGGGAAGATCCATTCCCCTTCGATTATTTCCTTACGGGGCTGATACAACCGAACAGTATAATTGCATCCGTCAGTGATATGAAGATAGTTCACGCTTTTGGGTTCGCCACCAAAATTGACGGTAAAGGAGCCATCCTTGTTGGGGGTACCGGTAACATTGTTTACACTGTAAGCGTTGTATTCATTTTCCTGGAAATAACCCTCCTTGTTGTACAGACAGATTGACCAGAAAGCATCTACCGGCACATCCTTGACGGTGAGCTGATACGCTCCCACGGGAAGATTCGGTGTAATAGTAAGATAGTAGGCCTCATGCTCAGGCAAACCAGCCCAACCCATTGCCGTTCCGAGCAAGTGACGAACTTCACCTACATCTTCTTTTTTTCCGAACGTTTTCTTGATATCAGTCTGTCCCCTATTGTCCTTTGTTTCTGATATTCATGGAACAGGTTGACTCTGGAGGGTGCTAAAATCCAAATATCACCAAATTAAACCCCGCCACCAAAAGTGCCACCCCAAAAATCCCCACAAAAAATCCAACAATACCAATTACTGTATACAGCCCTTTATCTGCTGCATGAGTTCTCGATAAGTCTATACTTGCAAATTCAACAACTCCGTCTGGTGAGCGATTCTCAAATTCATACTCTTTAAGAGCAGTCGTTTTTTTACGAGCCTTGATAACCATTAAAATACTAATTACTACGAGTATACTTCCTAGCAGGAGTGCTGGTATAGACATATGTATCCTATCTTTGTTCAATAATTAACTTTAAAAGTTGCGGTGGCTATAGGCTCATATCTTTACGGGTTGTTGCTTAAACCGTTTTATAAATTACTGGTTGTTAATCTTTTTTGGCCATAACGTGATGATCACCGGTTTCTGTCGGGTAGGGAAGGGACCTTACGGCCCCTTCCCCCCCTAAGAACCCTGCGTGAGACTTTCACCTCACAGGGCTCAAGCATTGATAAGGCACAGTTAAGCACCCGACAGTAATCGTTGTGAACGTTTGATAAAATAGTCA
>JAQYVF010000035.1 GCA_030145625.1 Desulfocapsa sp.
CTGTTGAATATGGATTGTATTCTGTAGAAGATTGGAATGGTACCGATATGAGGTGGATGGCGGGAAAGGCTGAATATTATCTTCCTGACACAGCCAAAAAACTGAATTTAAAGGTTGTGGCACAACCTTTTAACAGTCAAAATCCTGATGGGCTTACGTTAATAATATCAATAAACGATTCAGCCATTGATCAAGTCCATTTTGTTGACGGAGGCACCAAAAATCTCAGCTATGATGTTTCTTCACTTAATAGAGAGGATATAAAAGTAAATTTAGAAGTGACGAAGGTGTTTTGTCCGAAGGAAATCGGATTGAATGATGATACTCGGGTACTCGGTGTTGCCTTAAGTGTAGATGGTTAACTCAGTATCATTAATCTCAAGGATAGGCAAATCAAATGGGTTGACCTCTGGTGACTTTCATTTTAAAGTCTATTTTTTATAATAGCGATACTTTTCAGTCAACACAATCTATCGCTTGTTCTTATAGAATAATAACCCCAAAAGGATGTTTATATGAAAAAAGCTCTCATTACCGGTGTGACCGGGCAAGATGGTGCCTATCTCGCTGAATTTTTGTTAAATAAAGGATACGAGGTACACGGTGTTAAGCGTCGTACTTCTCTTTTTAATACGGACAGAATTGATCACCTGTATCAGGGACCTCATTCAGAAAAACGACGGTTTATTCTCCATCATGGTGATATGACGGACTCAAGCAGTTTGATCCATATCCTGCAAGAGGTTCAGCCCGATGAGGTGTATAATCTCGCTGCTCAGTCCCATGTTGCTGTTTCTTTTGAGGAACCTGAGTATACGGCCAATTCAGATGCCCTTGGCGCCTTGAGGATACTGGAGGCGATTCGGACCATTGGTCTTGGTGAAAAAACAAGATACTATCAGGCATCTACCTCTGAGTTGTTTGGAAAGGTTCAGGAGACTCCTCAGACTGAGAAGACCCCTTTCTATCCTCGTTCCCCTTATGCCGTGGCTAAGCTGTATGCTTATTGGATTACAGTTAATTATCGTGAGGCCTACGGTATTTACGCATGCAATGGAATTCTCTTTAATCATGAATCTCCTGTTCGTGGGGAAACTTTTGTCACCAGAAAGATTACCCGTGCATTGAGTCGAATCGTACTTGGTTTGAAAAAATGCGTCCACCTTGGAAATCTTGACGCCAAGCGTGACTGGGGCCATGCAAAAGACTATGTGGAAATGCAATGGTTGATGCTTCAGCAGGACAAACCGGAAGATTTTGTTATTGCCTCGGGTAAACAATATTCGGTTCGAGAGTTTGTTGATGCAGCAGCCGCAGAATTGGGTATCTACCTAAAATGGCAGGGAAGCGGGGTGGAAGAACAGGGTATTGTTGATCGAGTGGTAAGTTCTGCAGATAATGCATTCGATGCAACCCTGCATGTAAAACCAGGTGATGTTATTGTTCGAGTTGATCCCCGTTATTTCCGTCCAACAGAGGTGGAAACTCTGCTCGGAGATGCCACGATGGCTAAGGAAAAATTGGGATGGACCCCGAAAATCAGTTTTAACGAGTTGGTTTCCGAGATGATACTTCACGATATGCAAGAGGCACGCAGGGACGAGCTTTGTCAGAAAGAAGGTTTTCGGATCAACTCTTACTATGAATAAAAAAGCACTTATTTTAGGTGTCTCCGGTCAGGACGGTGCCTATCTAGCCCGACTGTTATTGAACAAAGGATACCAAGTGGTAGGGTCATCTCGTGATGCCCAGATGTCTTCTTTTGTGAACCTTGATCGCCTTGGTATAAAAAAAGAGGTCCAGGTCGAGTCAGTATCTTCCAATGATTTCCGTAGCGTACTACAGGTACTGAAAAAAGTTGAGCCGGATGAGATTTATAACCTGGCGGGCCAGAGTTCCGTGGGGCTATCATTTAGTCAGCCCATGGAGACCTTTGAGAGTATCAGCATAGGGACACTCAATCTGTTGGAAGCTATACGCATTATGGACATGCCTGTAAGCTTCTACAATGCCTGTTCCAGTGAATGCTTTGGCAATACCGATGGGAAACGTGCAGACGAAGAGACCCCCTTTCGACCGCGCAGTCCCTATGCGGTTGCCAAAGCAGCTGCCTTTTGGCAGATAGCTAACTATCGTGAAGCCTACGGTCTTTTTGCCTGTTCCGGATTGTTGTTTAATCATGAATCACCACTCCGTCCGGAGCGTTTTGTTACCCAGAAAATAGTCCGGGAGGCCTGTCGAATTAAGGCTGGTCTGCAGGAAAAGATGAAGCTTGGCAATATTTCGGTTAAGCGTGACTGGGGCTGGGCTCCTGAATATGTGGAAGCCATGTGGCTGATGCTGCAGCAGGAAGAGGCTGGCGACTTTATCGTTGCCACTGGACAAACCTACAGCTTGGAAGAGTTGGTTGAAACCGTTTTTTCTTCTCTGGGACTTAATTGGCAGGAGCATGTTGAATTAAATCCTGATCTGCTGCGTCCAACTGATATAAAAATGTCACTTGCCGATCCAGGCAAGGCGGAAAGAGAGCTGGGCTGGAAGGCCCGGTATGGAATGAAAGAAGTGGCAGCGATGATGGTGGAAGAATGTCTGAAGAGTATGTCCGTATAAACATGAATTACTCTTGCAGTGTTGCCTTTTCTGTAACTTCATGCATTCAATACCTGTATTCCTGAAAATGGGTGACTTTAAGGGGCGTCTTCTTGCCCTGTACCACTATAGGGGGTTTGTACTCAGTATGGTTGCAAGGGAATTTCGCAGCCGTTATATGGGCTCCCTCCTTGGCAGTATCTGGTCTATCCTGAATCCTTTGGCCATGATTTTCATTTATACGGTGATTTTCTCCCGGGTTATGCGAGCAAAATTACCGGGGATTGATGACTCAATGGCTTATGGCCTTTTTGTTTGTGCAGGTCTGTTGCCCTGGATGTTTTTTGTTGAACTCTTAAGCCGCTTTCCTAATATTTTTGTTGAGCAGGCAGCACTTCTCAAAAAAGTCAGTTTCCCCAGAATAACACTTCCAGTTATTGCTCTTTGTTCGGCAACGATTAATTTTCTGATAGTTTTCAGTCTCTTTCTTACTTTCCTTTTGCTTACAGGCCGCTTTCCCGGTTGGGTGGTACTGGGCTATATCCCGCTCCTCATTATTCAGCAGATGTTTGTGGTTGGCTTTGGCGTAATGCTGGGCAGTATAAATGTCTTTTTTCGGGATATCGGCCAATTTATAGGTGTTGTTATACAGTTCTGGTTCTGGTTTACGCCCATTGTCTACGCTCTCACTATGGTACCGGAAGAGGCTCAAAAGATTCTTCCTTTCAATCCGATGACCTCTTTTGTTTTGGCCTACCAAAAAATTATACTGTACGGTGCGTGGCCTGATTTTATGCACTTTAAGTTTCATATGTTAGGAGCCGTAATTGCTCTGGTTGGCGGTTTTTTTGTATTTCACCGATTGGCTGATGAAATGGTGGATGAACTGTGAGTGGCCACATTACCGTTACTAATATGGGGAAAAAGTATAAACGTTACCCAAATCGCTGGGCTCGTCTCGGTGAGTGGTTCAGTTTTGGCAAATACCGGGGACATCAGGCTACCTGGGTTCTGCGCAATCTCAGTTTTGAAGTAAAGGATGGTGAATCCCTTGGTATAATCGGTGTCAACGGTGCCGGTAAATCAACGTTGTTAAAACTCTTGACCAGGACCTCTGCGCCCAGTGAAGGAAATGTAGAGGTTTCCGGTCGTGTATCTGCTTTGCTTGAACTGGGTATGGGGTTCCACCAGGATTTTACCGGTCGTGTCAATGCCTTGATGACTTGTCAGATGATGGGCTACAGCAGTGAAGAGGCGCATGACCTCATTGAGGAAATACGGGAATTTTCAGAGCTTGGTGACTATCTGGATCAACCGGTTAGAGTCTATTCGACAGGTATGCAGGTGCGTTTGGCCTTCAGTGCCGCCACCGTTACCCGTCCTGAAATCCTCATTGTGGATGAGGCCTTATCCGTTGGTGATGCCTATTTTCAGCATAAATGTATACGCCGTATTCGTGAGTATCGAGAACAGGGAACCACGCTGCTTTTTGTCTCCCATGATCCAGGAGCCGTAAAATCGCTATGTAATCGGGCAATTCTTCTGGACGGTGGCTCTATTATAAAAGACGGTGCACCGGATAGCGTACTCGATTATTATAACTCGGTGATCGCGCGAAAAAAAAATGACGAGGAAATTCATCAGGTGGAGGGTGAAGAAGGGCGAGTGTCGACTCGATCTGGAAATGGGAACGCCAGAATCACGGATGTGGATATCACAAAAGTTGATGGTCACTCGGTTCGGTCCTTTCTTGTTGGAGAAGAAGTAAAATTGTGTTGTCGTACTGAATTTTATAAGAATATGGACAATCCTACAGTGGGGATTCTCCTGCGTGATCGGATGGGTAATGATGTGTATGGGACAAATACCAGTCACCTTGGCCAAAGTGATCTTTCCGTGCAGAATGGTGATAGCCTCGAGGTCACCTTCAGCCTCGGCTTAAATATTGGCCCAGGGAATTATTCGGTCTGTATGGCCATCCACGCAGGCGATTCACACCTGGTTGAAAATTGTGACTGGTGGGATCAGTGTCTCGTCTTTCAGGTCATTGCCGGAGAGGAGAGTTCTTTTGTGGGAGTGGCTTCTTTGCCGGCCAAGGTCGAGATCACTAAGGATCGTTTGAATTCATAATGAAAGTTACCCTGCATCTGTGAAAATGTAGGTGTTCTGTTAAAGGCCACCTTGCAAAATTGCCTTTTCGCCCAAACTCTTCGTTATGAGAAAAATTTTACCCACGGAATATCATATATATGCCTCCGCTAAAATTTTTCTCATGCCTCGATTTTGAACGAAAATTCTAATTTTTCAAGGTACCCTAAAGTCTGAGAGGATCTGTTCATGCTGGAAAGCAATAATCCTGAAATCGATGTAACGCAGCTGCTTGAAAAAATAGGATTGGAATTAAAACTACAGCAAAAGGGAGTTGAAGGAGGGCAGGGGCAGGTGGTCCCTGAGGAACTTGAGATCAATGATCCCTATACCTGGGGACAGTTGAGTTCAACTCTGAATATCGCCGAACAAAATGTTAATGCCGGAGCTGAGGTTACCACCATGCTCCATTATCGCGGCATTGTGCGAAAAATGGCCAGATTGCTTGGTAAGATAACCATCTTTCTTGGTAGGGTCATCACCATTCCCCAGAGAAATTTTAACAGTTCCATCCTTCACAGCCAACGCATTACCCTTGATGGTATCCGGGATATGAATCGCAATACTGCTCTGTTAGACAGGCGTATGCGGCAGATAGAAGGAGAGCTTAAAGAAAAATCAGCTCTCATCGACTACCTGAAGAGTGGACTTGTTACTCAGGAAAGAAGGATCTCCATACTTTTAGAAGAGTTGCGCAGTCAGGTGAATGCAGGAGGTGTTAAAGAGGATTTTGTTGAGAATATTACTGTGCCGGACATTCTGGACCCTCTTTATCTTGCCTTTGAAAATCAGTTTCGGGGTACTCGTGAAGAGATCAGAGAAAGACTCCTGGAATATGTTCCCCTTATTCGTACTGCCGGTGCCGGTACAGCCGAGCGTGAAATTCTTGATATTGGTTGTGGACGCGGCGAGTGGCTTGAAATTATAAAAGATGAAGGTCTTGTAGCAAGAGGCCTGGACCTCAATCATGTATTGGTGCAGGAGTGTCAAGAAAAGGGCTTTGAGGCAGTGGAGCAGGATGCGCTCACTCATCTGCGTTCTCTTCCTGATAATAGCCTCGGTGCAATCACCGCATTTCATGTGATTGAACACCTTGATTTTGATGACAGAATAGCCCTCTTTGATGAGTGTGTACGGGTTTTGAAACGAGGCGGGATTGCCTTTTTTGAAACACCCAATCCCAGGAATCTCCTGGTGGGAGGGTGTAATTTCTGGGCCGATCCCACCCATCTCCGTCCTCTTTACCCTGAAACGCAGCAGTTTCTAATGGAGTATCGCGGTTTCTGTAAGGTCGATCTTCTATTTCTCCATCCCCACGAAGGAGAGCAGCGTCTTCCTGAGGAGGAGGCACCGCAACTGGCTTCACGTCTGAATGAGGTCTTCTCCTGTGCCAGGGATTATACCATTGTTGGATATAAGGTATGAAACCTGTTGCCTTTGTCATTCCCTGGTTTGGTGAGAACCTCAAAGGCGGTGCTGAACAGCTTGCCTGGCAAGTCTCCAATCGTCTGGCCAAGCGGGGGCATACCATTGAGGTTCTTACGACCTGCTGTGCTTCCTTTCTTGACGATTGGTCCACCAATCATTTGCCTGCCGGAGTTGAGCATGTTGGCGGGCTTGTCGTGCGCAGGTTCAAGGTCGATAAGCGTAATGGCGGCTTGTTTAACCAAGCCAACACCTATGGCCTGGCAATTCCACCGGATGATTTAAGACCAGGGATCAATCCTTTCACCTTTGGCACGGGAGAGTTGTTTGTTGCTGAAAATATCAACTCTTCGGCTCTTGAACGCTATCTGAAGTGGAATAAAAAGAAGTATCACGCCTTTGTCTTTTTACCCTATCTCTATGGAGTGATCCTTAACGGTCTGCCACTTGTTGCCAAACAATCCTGGCTACAACCGTGTCTTCATGATGAAGTGTATGCCTATCTGCCGGAGGTTGAAAATGTTATGCGGCAGTGTCGGGGAATTCTATATAATTCCCTGGGGGAAGAGCGTTTGGCCTCTCATTTGTTAGGGCCCGGTATTATACGCAAAGGAGAGGTTGTCGGAGTCGGTGTTGAAAGTTTTGACCTGACCCACAGCGAGTTGCCGAAACAGGTGGCAGGACATGAACTGGAACAGGAAAAATATGTTTTGTGCCTGGGACGACGTGATAAAACCAAGAATACTGTCATGCTGGTGGAGGCGTTTCAGAATTACCGATTGAGACATCCCGAAAGTTCCCTGCAGCTCATCATTGCCGGTCCAGGAGATGGGCCGTTTGGTGTTGCAGTAAAGGGGGGTCATGATCTGGGGCTTGTCTCGGAACTGGATAAAGAGGCACTCCTCTTCAACTGTACTGCACTGTTTCAGCCCAGCAGGAATGAAAGTTACTCCCGTGTCATTATGGAGGCGTGGTTCTATAACAGACCTGTGGCTGCCCATGGAGCGTGCCTGGCCACGGCAATGGCTGTTGAGGCTGCAGGCGGGGGCTGGTTGGCAACGGATCGTGAAGAGTGGGAGCAGCTTTTTCATAAACTCAACGAGATGGAAGAGGGTGAACTGGTCGAGTTTGGGAAAAGAGGCAGGGAGTATGCCCGTCGTTATGCGGAGTGGGATGCGGTCATAGACCGTTATGAGAGTGTCCTTGGTCTGCGCTCACCTCAAAGAGAAGAAAAAAATGAAGCGCATAGATCAGGGCTTCGCACTATTCATCAGCTGGTTCCGGGATTTGCCTATGGGGATGCTATCAGTAATCAGACCATTATCATTCGCGATCTGCTGAGAACCCAAGGGTATAAATCTGAGATTTTTACCGAACAGATCGACCCTTCAATGACCCATGAGGCTCGCCTGTTCAAGGATGGGAGAGGGATAAAGGCAGATGCTGGTCTTGTTTATCATCACTCTATTGGTGCCGGTCTCACAGATTTTGTCATTAACCATCCGGGACCTAAAAGTCTTATCTATCACAATGTCACCCCACCTGAGTTAGTTCGCGATGCAGACCCTGAGCTTGCAAAAATGCTTGAGAAGGGTCTTCGAGATCTGCACCGACTTGCCTCGCATTTTTCTGTCAGTGCCGGAGATTCACGTTTTAACAGCCTGGATCTTGAAGAAAACGGTTTTTCTTCCCCAGATGTTCTTCCTATCTGTGTTTCCCCTGAAAAATGGAATATTCCCGCAGAACCCAATATGATGACGCGGCTTCAGGACGGGAGAGACAATATTCTCTTTGTTGGCCGGCTGGCAGCTAATAAGTGTCAGCATGATTTAATTGATGTCTTTGCTGACTATCTTTCCATGTACGGCAATTGCAGACTCATTCTGGTAGGCGGCTTTATCGAAGAGGAAGCTTATTATCAATCCTTAATGGCGCAGGTGAAGAAGCATGGCCTTGAAGGCGATGTGCTCTTTACCGGAAAGGTGACCGACAGTGCCCTCCATTCCTGTTATCGTTGCGCTGATCTATTCTGGTCCATGAGTGAGCATGAAGGATTTGGGGTGCCGCTGATAGAGGCCATGTGGTTTGATATACCGGTCCTGGCATATAAAAGTTCGGCAGTTCCTGAAACATTGGGTGAGGGTGGACTGCTCTTTACCGATAAACAGGATGGCAGAGCATTGTCGGCTACTGCAAGACTCCTTATGCACGATTTTGAAGTGCGAAGCAAGATTATCTCGGCCCAAAGACAACGGAGAAAAGCCTTTTTGTCCGAAGCAATAGAACCGAAACTTGATGCGCTTGTCCGGGGGATGAATGGCTAAAAAGTGGTTGGAGCTGTCGGCCGTTTTCATCCTGATGTTGGCCTTAGCTATCATTTCAACATATCCCCTGATACTTCATTTTGATACAGGGATCCCCTATGCTCCTTTCGGGGGGCCAATGGCATGGAACAGGTCTGGGGATCAGATTCAACTTCTTTATTGGTTTTGGCTTGTTAAAGAAAATTTCATAGGATCCATACCATTTGATACCAATCCTTATGAATTTAACATGGTTATCCCCCATGTGTCTTCTGGTCTGAATAGTATTCCTTTGGCCTTTCTTTATATGTTGTTCAGCCCCTTTGGGGATGTGGCCGCCTATAACTGTACTATTATCAGCTCCTATGTGTTGGCCGGCGTCTTTATGTATCTGCTGGTCCGGCTTTATAGTGGCAGCAGGACCGGAGCCTTGCTGGGTGCAATAATATTCACCTTTGCCCCCAGTCGCATTAATGGATTTGTAGCCGGACACGGCTATGGCTTTCTCTTTTTCTGCTATCCGTTTATTCTCTATTTCCTGGAAAAAGGCATTCGATCAAAGAAAATCCGTTATGGAGTCTTGTCCGGTATCGGGTTGATATGCCTTGCCATGCTTGAACCACATCTGATTTATTATATTTGTGTCTTTTTAGGTGTTTATATTCCTGTTCGTGTCCTTTCCCTGTTTCCGGTTTATCGGGATGATACTTTTGTAAATCAACACTTTAACAGGCTGTTTTCCTGGTCTACAGGTCGCTCCCTATTATTTTTATGGAGTGCTGGTGCGGCCACAGTCTTTTATGCACAGAACCTGTTTAGTTATCGTGATAATGATCTGTTCATTTCTCCTTACTTTTGGTGGGTGATTTCTGTTTATCCCTTTATCCCTGTCTTGATTTCTCTCTGTTGTGCTGTGCTGTATCAGCGATTAACGCCTTTGACTTTTCGTGAAAGTTTAGCTGCAGAGGCCGGTTCTTTGTTGTCCTTGTTTGTATTGCTTTTACTCAGTGGACTGATATGTCTCTACAAACCTGTAGACACAACACTGTTGGTGACGGTTGCACTCGTAACGGTTGTTGTGGCAAAAATTGTGATACTTCGTCAATATCTGTTTTTGATGTTGAGAGTCCTGGCAGACGGAATTTGGACCCAAAGAAGGAAAATTTTGCCGATTCTTCCTGTGATCTGTTCTATGGGTTTGATCGTCTTCTGGATAGTTTCCACAAAGGTGAATAAAGTTGCAAGTACCATAGCCGGTGGCGGCAGAACATTAGATGATGTTGGGTTGTACTCTGCAAAGCTGTCTGATCTGTTTTTATCCACAAGCCATGTCTATATCGGAATAGTACCTGCCGTGCTTGGCGGAGGGTTGCTGCTCACTCTTTTGTTCTCTGTTATTTTTACTAAACAACGTGACAAGTTTAGCCAGGGAACAGAGTTCATCACTCTTTTTTATATAGTAACTGCTTTTTGTTGTTTAATCCTTGCTCTCGGCCTGGCCTTCGGCAAATCTTCACTCTATGTATTGTTTTACCACTACTTTCCTTTCTTTAATTATCCCAGGGTTTCCAATCGTATTATTACCTTGGTTTTATTTTCTTTGGCTATCATTGTTGGTTTTGCCGTTAAAAATCTTCAGGGACGTTGTCGCAGACCTCTTTCTTTGGGAGCTGTTACCTTGCTCGTTTTGGTGGCTGCAGGCCTGCAGCTGAAAGATTTTAACATTTTGAAACCAATGGCGATAACAATATTAGATAAAGGCCAGGATATTTATACTCATGTGAAGGAAAATATTGGGGATGGATTGCTCTTGGAAATTCCTCTCTGGCCAGGTGATTCACATCAATCATCACTCTATCAACACTATATTATGCTCGACAGGGTAAAAAGAGTGAATGGCTGCAGTCCGTTGGTATTGACAGATTATATAGAGACTGTCTTTGAGCCACTGGCACCCATTAATCAAGGCCGATTGGGTAGAAAACAATATGAAATTCTGCTTGAGATGGGCGTTAAGTTTATCACTGTTCATGATAACAGAGACATCTTTCTGGAAAAGGTGAGCCCTTTTGTTCCGCTGACCACAGTCAGACGTTTGAAAAATTCACCCTACCTGGAATATGTCAATATTGACAATACGATGTATTTTAAGACATGGAAGGGGAAGAGTGACCGACTGTATCTTTTTCGTTTGAAAGACAGGGAGAGTGTTGGTGATACCGACCAATCCGCCTGGTATGAAATGCCTTATTTTTATGATGTGAATATTCGGTTGCACCAGCAGACAGGAGAGATTGTAGAGGACAAAGATATAGGACGAAGGGTGTTTCAGGCCACAGCAGGCAAAGATGCTCCAGGCTTCATGGTGTATGGTCCCTATGATTTGTATTCTCCAGGTGATTATCGTTGTTATTTCACTATGTATATGGATGCAGATACAAAGGACAGTGCTGCACGGATAGAAGTGTCGAGTCTTACAGGCGATGATGAGCAAGGTGTTTTGGCCCAAAAAGAATTGAAGGGCAATGATTGGAACAAGGTTTACAAGAAGGTCTATTTAGATTTTTCCATAGCAGAGAACACAAAATTGGAGTTTCGTGTCTTTTACTACGGAAAAGGATTGGTGCGTGTTGAAAAAATTGCAGTCAATAAGATTGGTAATGATACGCCGCTGACCTTCCTGAAAGCTGAAAAGATGGTCGGTGATACAGGTCAGCTGGTGTATGAAAAGGAAGCATCCACCGGAAAGGTTATACAGGCAATTGCGGGAAAGAGCAAAAATGAGGATATGGTATACGGCCCAAACAGGATCTATAAAAAGGGACGGTATAAAGCTCGTGTTTACCTGCGAATGAAAAAGAGTACAGATCGCAATGAAAGTGATGTTGTCGCTGTTGTATCTGTGACAGATGGACAAAATTTAACTGTTTTTTCTAAACGCGATGTGAGGGCTAAGGAACTCAGTGAAGAAGGATTTACAGGAATTGACACTGACTTTGAATTAAACCGTGACGAGGAACTCAGTTTTCATGTTCGCTTTACCGGTAAGGTGAACCTGCAACTGGATGGGATTGAAATTATCGGGCAGTGAGATCCCATTGTTTCAAGACCCAGGTAAACGAATATTATGGCACAAAGGACAGACTGGGTAGACTACGCGAGAGGTCTTGGTATTATACTGGTTGTTTATGCCCATCTGCTCAGTAGCGGTTTTCATGCACATCTCCCTATCCAGGAGCATTTCTTTTTTCTTTCTGACAGTATTGTTTACAGTTTTCATATGCCGCTTTTCTTTTTTCTGGCAGGATTGTTTGTTGAAAAGAGTTCCAAGAAACGAGGTGCCAGGGCCTTTCTTGTTAATAAAATAAAATTTATTGCCTATCCTTACCTGTTGTGGTCATTTTTGCAGGCCGGTATTGAGCTGGTTTTCTCAAAGCAGTCTTACCGGGGGGTAACGCTTGGCGATATCATGGCAATTCCTTATCTGCCTTTTTCTCAATTTTGGTTTCTGTACGCCCTCATCCTGATGTTTGTTTCTTATACACTCTTGAGTAAGCTTGGCAGGTTTGCTCCTGCTGCGATGATTGCGATTGCCAGTGTGTTGTTTTTTTGTCCGATCAATACCGATATACTCGCCTTGCATGGTTTTTCCACAGGGTTTGTTTTCTTTGTATTTGCTGTTTTTGCGAAAGAATATCTTGGGAGTTTTGAAAAAAATGCTCTACCGGCAGCGATTACCTGTTTTCTTTTCCTTCTTTTGTCAGGTTCCGGCTGGTATGTTTTTGAGTATGCAATTGAGCCAACTCGTTTAACAGATGGCTCTCATCCATTCTATTTTCTTTACCTTGCTGGTATCGGTATAGCCTTTTGTATAGGATCGGCCCAGTTTCTTGCAGAGAAAAAGTGTTGTCGATTGATTAAGATATTTGGCATCTATTCCTTGCAGATTTACCTGGTTCATATGTTGGCAGGGGTGGCTGCAAGAATGGTTCTTTTGAATTTCTTTTCCATTGAGAACCCGGTATTACATATGATCATCGGAGTAATTGCTGGTTTGCTGGTTCCCATTGCCCTCTATAAAACAGCACTGAAGTTTAATTTCCCTTATCTGTTTGAGATGAGACGGATGGTTCATTAGGATTCAGAAGTGAAAGCTTTTGCAGGACTGTTATGATACTTGTAGATTCCCACGTCCATATCTATGATTGCTTTGATATCGATCTGCTCCTCGATTCGGCCTTGAAAAATTTTCAGGCGGTAGCAAAGCAACATAATAGCGGACAACAACCATCTTCGTATGTGTTGCTCTTGACAGAATGCGAAAGCGAGAACTGGTTCCAGCAACAACTGGTAACTGTAAAGGATTCTGAACAAATCCATGGCTCAATTACCGGGAGATGGGGTGTCGTTGATACAGGTGAAGTGGATGTCCTGATGGTTTGTCGGAATGATTTTCCTGAGGAAAAGATTTATCTCGTGGCTGGTCGGCAAATCGTCACCAAAGAGAAAATAGAAGTTCTTGCCCTTTTTGCCAGCCAGAGTGTTTGCGATGGTATGTCCCTATCTGAAACCGTTGACGCGATAAACCAAGCCGATGGTATTCCTGTTTTGCCCTGGGGGGCAGGGAAATGGTTGGGTAAGAGGGGGGAGGTTCTTAAAAATTTTCTTTTGCATTCCGAAAAGAGTACACTTTTTTTAGGTGACAACGGAGGGCGTCCACAACTCTGGCCAACTCCTGGTCTGTTTGACCTTGCTGAGAAAAAAGGTGTCTCCGTTTTGCCAGGAAGTGATCCGCTTCCCCTTCCCAGTGAAGTTGCACGAGTTGGTAGTTTCGGTTTTTATTTGCAGGAGAATGCTCCTTATAACGATTCTCCCATAGCATATCTCAAAAAGGCTTTACTCTCCTCAGAGCCAACACCTGTTCCTTTTGGTTGTTTGCAAAAAAATAGTATGTTTGTGTTCAACCAACTTCGTCTTCGCCTCTCAAATTAAGTTTTACCGGAATTTACTCATGACAATACGTGATCTTACAAAACTCAGTTCAGATATCATTGATGTTCTTGTTATCGGGGCCGGAGCTCATGGGGCAACGATTGCGTATCATGTCGCAAAAGCAGGCTATCGTACTGCACTTGTCGAGAAAAATGATTTTTGCGGTGCAACGTCAGCAAGTAGCCTGAAGATCCTGCACGGTGGTCTACGATATCTTCAGCATCTCAATATTAAAAGGATGCGACATTCCATTGCTGCCAGAAGAGAGATGATGCAGCTTGCCCCATACCTTGTTGAACCGTTGGCCTGTATGATGCCGCTATCTGGAAAAGGGCTGCGCGGGAAAAGAGTGATGCAGGCGGCACTTTTTCTAAATGATTGTATAGGATGGGATCGGAATCAAGATCTGCCAGTTGATATCCGTTTACCTCGAGGGCATATCGTCTCTGAAAAGAAATGTCGGGAAACCATACCTGATATTGACAGTGAAGAGTTGCATGGTGGGTGTGTCTGGTATGATGGTTTGGCTTTGGATACGGAAAGATTAATTCTTGAGTATGTATTGGGAAGTATAAGCTATGGGGCAAAGGCGGCAAATTATGCAGAGGCAAAAGCTGTTGAAAAAGGAGATGATGACCTGTATCAGGTGACCATTCAGGATAGGCTCAGCAAAGAGACACACCAGGTAAAAACCAGGTTTATAGTGAATGCATCGGGTCCATGGTTTGAAAAAAGTATTCAGGCTCCCGGAGAAAAAGATAAAAAACAAAAATGGGCACTGGCCTTAAACATTGTCTCGAAAAAGAAAATATTTGAGAAGTATGCTGTGGCTCTGGAAGGACATACTCAGTATGAAGACAAGGATGCAATTATAAAACGAGGTAAACGGCTTTACTTTTTCGTTCCCTGGCGAGGCCATACTATGATCGGCACTGAATATATGGAAAGTGTCGCCGATCCGGATTGTTTACAGGTGAAACGCGAAATGATTCAGAATATGGTGGATGGAGTGAATGCTATTTATCCTCCTGCTCAACTGAAATACGAAGACATCTCTTTTTTTCATGCCGGCTTGTTGCCAATGCACAGTAGATCAGAAGAGAACAATATCCAAATGGAGAAAAATTCGACTTTTTTTGCACATACAGATGATGGTTTCAGCAGGGTGATTTCTGTCAAGGGAGTGAAATATACCACTGCCCCGTATATAGCACATGAGATTGTAGAATTTCTCAAAAAAGAGTGCCAACCTGAATTAGGCATTGGAAAGTTGGAAAATTCTTCTGTCGCTGATGGGCAATGGAGCTCTGAACAGTTACCATATAAAGATATACTTGAAAGGAAATATGGACAACGAGCGATACAAATCCTTTCTTTTATGCAGAAAGAACAGGATTCTGATATATGGATCGATGAAGAATCAGAATT
This sequence comes from Desulfocapsa sp., assembly GCA_030145625.1. GTDB lineage: Bacteria > Desulfobacterota > Desulfobulbia > Desulfobulbales > Desulfocapsaceae > Desulfocapsa. The sequence goes on from JAQYVF010000035.1 coordinate 14,886, forward strand.
GTTAAAAGCTGAAGTGAGCTATCTGATAAACGAAGAAATGGCTTGTAAGCTGTCAGATGTTGTTTTGCGTAGAACTGGACTGGGGACTGCAGAGTGCCCTGGGCGCAAGGTATTGGAAAAGCTGGCAGATTATATGAGCGGAGTCCTTGCTTGGGATGAGACACGAAAAGAACAGGAAGTAAATGACGTTCTGCATCGTTATGCCCCGTTAGTTTTTCAGGATGTTTGCAATGAATGATCACATAATATTTTTGAAAAAGAGTGCAGGCAAGTGGTAGCACATTTAACAGAAACCGCTGACATTGAAACAGCGTCAGATGATTATGCATCCCGTTTCGCAGGTCCTGTAGGCAGCTATTTTTTAGATGTCCAGGCTCAGTTAACGCTTGACCTGTTGCGTGATTTACCCTGTGCTTCTGTATTGGATGTGGGTGGTGGGCATGGGCAGCTGACTATGCCGCTGGCAGAGAATGGCTATAAAATCACAGTTACCGGGAGTGCCGACATCTGTCGGGCGCGACTGGATACGTATTGTGAGAAGGGGAGCTTTACCTATCTGACATGCGATTCTTTGAATCTGCCATTTGAGGATAATCACTTTGATGTGGTCATGGCCTTTCGTCTGTTACCCCATGCAGAGAGATGGCAAGAGCTGATTAAAGAAATGTGCCGTGTCGCGGATAAGGCCGTTATCTTTGATTATCCGGATAGAAGAAGTGCAAATATCCTCTATGATGTTCTTTTTGATTTGAAAAAAAATATGGAAGGAAACACAAGGACCTATACACTTTTTTCCAGAAAAGAAATAAGCAGCGAATTGGTTTTGAATAATTTTGATCTTCCACTGCTCAAACCTGAATTTTTAATGCCCATGGTTATTCATCGAAAACTAAAGAGTCCAGTAATTTCCCGTTTTGTAGAAGCTGTTTTTCGACTGACGAGATTGACTAAATTATTTGGTTCTCCCATCATTGTTCGCAGTGATGGGAAATAGGCGTCAAGTCTACGGACATCGATTGTTTTGAATATTCTTCTTCTTGCTCCCCAACCTTTTTACCAGGAAAGGGGTACCCCGATCGCGGTGAAACTTCTGGCTCAGACGCTAGGTGAGCAGGGCCATTCTGTCCATCTGCTTGTCTTTGCAGAAGGTGAGGAGATTTCTATTCCCCATGTCACCATTCATCGACACATTCCCATCCCCGGAATATCAAATATTAAGCCTGGTTTGTCCCTGAAAAAACTTATTTGTGATTTCTTTCTCTTTATCAAGTGTATTCGGCTTGTGCGACAATATGATTTTCAGCTGATTCATGCAGTGGAAGAATCTGTTTTTATGGCGCTTGTGGCGAAAAAAATATTCAAGATTCCCTATGTCTATGATATGGACTCATGTATGTCAGTGCAGCTCGTGGATAAATTTCCCTCCTTGGGACTTGTGCGCCGGATAATGGAATGGCTGGAAAATGTGGCCATAGCAGGCAGCACAGGTGTGATAGCAGTATGTGAAGCCCTTGAAGATATAGTCAAAAAATGTGCACCCGATAAGCTTACTGCCAGGCTTGAGGATATAACGCTGCTTGAGAGTGGAAGTGAAGGTGACGAAAATCTTCGGGAAGCACTGGGCCTAAAAGGTCTTGTTTTGATGTATGTGGGTAATTTGGAGAAGTATCAGGGGATTGATCTGTTGCTTGCCGGGTTTAAAGAAGCTGTGTCCAGACAGAGTGATCTTTATCTTGTCCTGATTGGTGGAAAAAAAGAAGATATTCAGTCTTATCAAGAACAAGCAAAGCAGCTTGGCGTTGAATCAAATGTGTTTTTTTGTGGCCCGCGTCCGGTTCGTCAGCTTGGCTATTACCTTGCTCAGGCAGATATTCTTGTCTCTCCAAGAACGCAGGGGAACAACACCCCGATGAAAATTTATTCCTATCTCGATTCCGGTATACCTGTTCTGGCAACCAACTTGCCAACCCATACCCAGGTACTGGATGAAGAGATTTCCTGTCTTGTTGAGCCGACATCTGAGGACATGGCAAGAGGGATAATTGCTCTTGCTGGAGAGAGTATCTTGCGGGAAGATATTGCCTGTAAGGCCAGGCAGCGAGTGCAGGAGGAGTATTCTCTTCCGGCCTTTCAAAGGAAGCTGAAAACATTTTACGAAAAGGTGCAGGACAGACTCGACTCACGTCTGGAACGCCTGAGGAAATAGTATATGTGTGGAATTTGCGGTTTTAACTGGAAAAATGAAGAATTGATCAAGCGGATGAACAGTCAGATTGTTCATCGGGGGCCGGATCAGGATGGGATCTATTGTTGTGATCACGCCTCACTAGGGCACAGGCGGTTGAGTATCATTGATCTCAGTGAACAAGGCAGGCAGCCCATGTTCAATGAGGATGGCACTCTTTGTCTAGTCTTTAATGGAGAGATCTATAATTTTCAGGAGTTGCGAGAGACGCTTCAGCAGAAAGGTCACACCTTTTCCAGCCATTCAGATTCAGAGGTGATCCTCCATGCCTATGAAGAGTATGGGATGGGGGTCCTTGAGAAACTCCGGGGCATGTTTGCCTTTGCCCTCTATGATTTGAAAGAAAAAACGATATTCCTGGCGAGGGATCGCATAGGAATTAAACCGCTGTACTATTACCACAAAGACGATAAACTGGTCTTTGCCTCGGAAATAAAGGCGATCCTGGAAGACACGTCCATAGAGCGAAAACTGTCTCATCAGGCTTTGTATGACTATATCGGTTTTGAGTTTGTCCCTGCACCCGCCACTATGTTCCAGGATATCTATAAGATTCCTGCCGGACATTACCTGTTCTGTCGTGAAGGAAAGATTGAAGTAAAACAGTATTGGGATCTTGATTTTGCCGCAAATGGTGGTGAGCTTTCCTACAATGACAGCGTGGAGAGACTGCGTGAGTTGCTGGACTATTCGGTGAAGAGCCATCTGGTCAGTGATGTGCCCCTTGGCGTTTTCCTCTCCGGAGGGCTTGATTCCAGCGCAATCGTGGCAATGATGCGTCGTCATATATCCGGTCCTCTCAAGACCTTTACCATAGGCTACCACGATAAAAGTTTCAGCGAGCTGGATTATGCAGCCCAAGTTGCAAACTATTTTGATACTGAGCATCAGGTCCTCATGCTTGATGATATCAAACCTGAATATGTGGAAAAGACCCTCTGGCATCTTGATGAACCGATGACGGATTTGTCTACTGTCCCCTTGTATCTCCTTTGTAAACAGGCCAGAAAACATGTGACGGTATGTCTGAGTGGGGAAGGTGCTGATGAGAGCTTTGCCGGTTATGATCGATTTAAGGCCAGTAAACTTAATCTTTTTTTTCGAGTCTTACCGGCCCCTGTCCGTAAGCAGATTGTTGGCAGGTTGATAGCTGCTCTTCCTGATCAACCCCAGAAAAAAGGTATTATCAACATGCTCAAACGGTTTGTTGAGGGTGCCAATCTTCCTCCTGAAGGTCACCATCTGCGCTGGCAGTATTTTTCCAATGAAAATCAGAACAGTCATCTCTTTAATGATCATTTCAAGAGTCAAACTGTTTTTGATCCCTTTCGAACCATTCGCGACTATTCAGGACGTTGCAATGCGACTGACAGAATTAACAGGGAAATTTATCTGGATATGCGCTATATGATGACCGACAGTGTGCTCATGAAGGTCGATAAGATGAGTATGGCCAGTTCCCTTGAGGTTCGGGTACCATTGCTTGATCATGTACTGGTTGAGTTTTTGGCATCGTTACCCGGTGACTGGAAATTGAAGGGGATGCGCACAAAGCATATTTTTCGTTCAGTTCTTGACGGCATGTTGCCCGATAATATTGTGAATCGGGGTAAACAGGGCTATAGTCTGCCGGTTAAGCATCTCCTTCGCGGAGAAATGAAATCTTATATGGTATCACTGTTAAATGAGTCACCAATAATTCGGGAAAATATGCATCTCGGTTATGTGAATCATTTAATAAAAGAACACTGCGATATGGTTCATAATCATAATCACGTCCTTTGGGCTCTGATCAATATCGCAATCTGGCATAATCGATTTTTTAAATAATAATGGCATGGTAACGCTTCTTCATATGCGTAATTGTGACACATTTGAAAGACTTTGACGCACCCTGTGTAACGCAGAATCTATCAAATGTATATGGTTGCCTAGGAAGTATTTTTACTGAGCCATTCTGGAATTTGACTGAAGGAGTATGGAATGAAAGTTCTGGTTACAGGAGGGACCGGTTTTACCGGCAAAGCTCTGGTACGGAGACTTTTGGATGATGGGCATGAGGTTGTTGCTCTTGATTATCAGGAAGGCCTGAAGACGGAGGAACTCCGTCAGTGGGGAGCAAAAGTTGTTATCGGCACAGTCACCGATGCAAAGATCGTGGAAGAATGTATGCAGGGCGTTGATGTTGTCCAGCATCTGGCAGCCGCTTTTCGGGAGATGGATGTTCCCAATTCATACTATGACGAAGTTAACGTTGGCGGGACACGTATCGTCCTGGAATCTGCGTTTAAGAATGGGGTAAAAAAGTTTATCTACTGCAGTACATGCGGGGTACATGGCAATGTGGAAAATCCTCCGGCTCCTGAAACCGCACCTATCAATGCCGCTGATTACTATCAACAGACCAAATATGAGGCCGAGCCGGTTGTCCTCGAATATGTAAAAAAAGGAATGAAGGCCACGATTATTCGTCCGGCCGCCATTTATGGACCCGGTGACCCTGAACGGTTTTTCATGATCTTCAAGCGGGTAAATAATGGGATGTTTCCCATGTTTGGCAGCGGAAAAACTTTCTATCATCCCTTGTACATAGATAGTCTGATTGATGCCCATGTGCTTGCCATGGATGAGGGAAAGGGCAATGGCGAGGCATATCTTATCGCCGATGAAGAGTACGTGGAGATTGAAGATCTGGTACGTCGTACCGCAAAAGCCCTTGGTGTTGAGTTGAAGATTCCTCATTTTCCGATCTGGCCATTGATCATTGCCGGTCATTTTTTTGAAAAGATTTGTAAGCCTTTTAAAATTACCCCCCCGATTTTTCCTCGTCGTGTTGACTGGTATAGACAGAATAGGGCCTTTGATATCAGTAAAGCCAAGAGAGATCTTGGCTACAACCCCAAGATAGGCCTTGATGAAGGGCTAAAGAGAACAGGGGAATGGTATAGGAAAGAAGGGTACCTGTAAAAAAATCAATAGCTTTTGGATGAGGCTTAGCCTTCGTGGTTTGGATAGAGCTTCTTGAATGATTATATAATTGATACTGTTTTGAGTAATGACTGATGGCGCAGGAAAAGACACATAAGGCAATTACCGGGAAAGGTTCGGCGCTTAACAAGTATCAAGATGTTATAGTCGGGAATCGTTCTTTCTTGTTTCTCTTGTACTATGAGTGGTGTATCTGGCTTGGCATTGTGCCGGGAGCCCTTGGGATGCTCTTGCGCCAGATCTTCTGGCCGAGGCTCTTTGGTTCCTGCGGCAGAAAACCTGCCTTTGCAAGAGGGATTGTGCTGAGACACCCAAAGCGGATACATCTGGGCGATTCTGTGGTGATCAGTGAGGGGTGTATTCTGGATGCGAGAAACCAGGATACAGACAGGGCCATTGAACTTGGTAATGAGGTTATCCTTTCCAACAACGTGGTGCTCTCGTGCAAAAATGGTTCTATCACCATTGGGTATGCAACCGGGATCAATACAGGAACAATTATTCAGTCCACCAACAACTGCCCTGTTTCCATCGGCGCAGATGGGATTATAGGACAGATGAGTTTTGTGGTTGGGGGCGGGAGTTACAATATTGATCGTCTTGATATACCCATTCGCCTGCAGGGGATTAAGGATGATGGTGGTGTGACAATTGATCGCGATGTCTGGCTCGGTGCCCATGTAACAGTTCTTGGCGGTGTGCAGGTTGGTGCCGGTTCTGTAGTTGCCGCCTCAGCAGTTTTGACCAGATCTGTTCCTCCGTATTCAATAGCAAAAGGGATTCCAGCGACGGTTACCGGCAGTAGAAAGGAAGGAGTCTGAGCAATGCGCATAGGGATTATGATGCGATCAGCTGATGAGGCTGGTGGAATTGGGGTGTATGCCAGAAATATTGTGGAAGAGTTGCTAAAGCTCGATCATGAAAATGAATATATTCTTTTCTATAAGAGTGAGAAACATTATGGACGGTATTCCAAATTTTCCAATTGTCGGGAAATATTCCTGCCTGGCGGGAACAAGGCCATATGGGATCAGATCACTATACCCAGAGCTGCAAGGAAAGAAAAAATAGATTTGATCTTTAATCCTAAATTTACTGTTCCGCTCTTTACCCGCTGTAAGACCGTAATGGTGGTGCATGGGGCAGACTGGTTTGTTCCACCCTATGATGAGGTGTACACCACCATAGATAATTTTTATATCAAAAGGGTCATGCCCCTCTATTTTCGCAAAGCCGATTATATCAGCTCCGTATCCGATTACTCAACAGATGGCTTTGTCAATGCATTTCCCTGGTGTAAAAAGAAGATTAAAACAATCTACTTTGGCCCAAATAAGATTTTTAAGCGTATTGATGAAAACAAGATTTTAGAGACAGTACGGGCGAAATATAATCTTCCTGAACAGTTTATCCTGACGGTCATTCGCTATGATCCCGGTTCCAGAAATACACGTAAGAATTTTAAGGGGATGGCAGAGGCCTATTCTCTCTATAAAAAAATGGGTGGGAAAGAAAAATTTGTCGTGGTCGGGCGTGATTGCGACCGATACGGAGAAGAGCATGACCTGAAGGCCTTGGGTATAGAAGATGACCTCATATTCACAGGTCTCGTCCCCCAGGTGGATCTACCGGTGTTTTACACTCTGGCAAAATTGTATCTTTATACAACCATCATTGAAGCATTTCCCATCCCCACCACCGAAGCGATGGCCTGCGGTTGCCCCATTGTTACCTCCAATGGGACCGGTTTGGAAGAGCTTACCCAAGGGGTTTCTCTTGCCGTTGATCCCCTTGACAATCAAGCTATTGCAGATGCTATGGAAAAAGTATTGAGCAATGAAGAATTGCAGCTGGAAATGCGGCAAAAAGGATTTGAGCGTTCAAAAAAATTCAGTTGGGAAAAATGCGCTGTTGAAACCCTTGAAATTTTTCAGAAGCTGGTGAGGGAGAATTAAGAAATGAATTCTCCTCTTGTTGCCATTGTGATTCTGACCTGTAACCAGAAGCAGATTACTTTGGATTGTTTGCAGAGTTTTGCTGCATGTCACTATGAACCAAAACAGATTGTTCTTGTTGATAATGGTTCAGAAGATGGGGTTCAGGCTGAAGTAAACAAGCAGTTTCCGCAAGTAACTGTTTTACGGAATGAGAAAAATCTTGGTGCAGCCGGTGGACGCAACACAGGTATAGAATATGCTTTGCAACAGCTTGATTTCACCTACATCATGTTCATGGACAATGACATTGTGGTGATGCCGGATTTTTTGAGTAATCTGGTAAATGGTTTGAGAGCATGTGAGGACGCATCTGTTGAAATTGCCTCGCCTCTTCTGTATCAAATGGGAACTGATAAAATTATCGATTGTGCCGGAGGTGCAAAACTCAATTTTTTTACAGGGTCAACACAGACACGAGGGCATGGTGAACTTGATATTGGCCAATACAATCATGAGAAATTTCCCAATTGTGTGCCGACCACTGTTTTGATGCATCGTAATGCCCTTGAAAGGGCAGGACGATTTGATGTATCCTTTGATCCCTATGGTTATGAAGACCTTGACATGGTTTTACGTGCCAATTTCGATGGTGCGCCTTTTCTTTTTGTCCCGGAGGCGGTTGTCTCCCATCTGGGTTCTAAAACAGGGTTTTCCGGTTATACCGCCGAATACACCCGTATGAAAGGGCAGAACATGAGGCGGTTCTTTAAACGGCATGCCTCCTCATTTCAATGGTTTTGCTTTAATCTTCTTCTTCCATTTCTTAGTATAAAAACCATCGTTCGTGAGCTCAAACGAGGGAATGTGAAGGCGATCTGGGGCCTGGCGAAGGGATTTCTCAGTGGCACCAAGTAAGTTTTCTCACTATTTTGCTGGGTGAAATACTTTTCCATGTCTCTCCTGTCAATATACCGGAAAAATCAAGAAAATCTCTTTTCCTTGGGAGCGACAGTTTGCCGTGCTTTCAGCAGATTCCTTCTTGTCTTTCTCGCTAGCTTTCTGTTGACTAAGTATGAGTTTGGTATCTTTAATATCTTTCTCTCTATCTATTTTTTCTCCCGACTTTTCTCCGAAAATTCTCTTAACCTGCCATTCATCAAGTTTGCTACAGACGGTGAAAATGATCCGGCACTGGTAAGTTTTCAGATCATTCTTCTGAAAATACTCTATGTTCTTGTTGTTTCAGGTGCAATTCTCATTTGCTCTGATTTTATTGTCGAGTATTCAGGACTCGAGAGAAAAAGGTTGTTATACCTTTTACCGTTTATGCTTTTTGCCCTGACCTTTTATATGTTTGTGGGGCAAGTTCTCATATCTCAAATAAAAATGAGGCATCTGTTTTTCTATGAACTGCTGAATGGTCTCGTTTTTGTCTTCTGCCTGGCAACTGCTTTCTTCTTTGTTGATAACTTTTCCACGGAAAAGCTGGTTATTGTTTTTTCCCTGGCTATGGGGGCATCAGCCCTTGCCGGGGTTTATATTTTTCGACGATTTATTGATATTGCAGCACGGATAAGTAAAGAATTGTTGTGGAAGATTGTTCACTATTCAAAGTTTACTATTCTCAGCGGAATCAGTTCGTTAGTCATCCTGAAAGCAGATATTTTGATGTTGGGTTATTTTCGTACGCCTCAAGAGGTTGGTGTGTATGGTATGGCCTTGTTTGTTAATGAGGCGGTGAATGTTGTTTTTGACTCAGTGCTTCGCGTTTGTCTGCCCAAGGCATCGGCTCTGTCGGGTGTTGGTGATGAGGAGAGGATTAGGGTTCTTTTTCGTCAGTCAGTGAAAAACATTTATATTGGGATTATTCCCATTGTCGCTGTTATTGCTGTTGCGGCTCCTACTGCGATTCAGTTGATTTATAAAGGAAAATATGACGATTCCATTGGACTGATTTATCTGTTTCTGGCATCATCACTGGTGAAACCCGTGGGATACGTGGCAGGAGTTATACTTGGGGCCACTGGCAATATCAGGCTCGATAACCGGAACTGCTGGATTTCTGCTGTGTTGAATGTGGGTTGCAATTTTATGTTGATCCCCAGGTATGGTGTGATGGGGGCGGCTATAGCTTCTACTCTCAGTTTTACAAGTTTAACTGTACTTCACTACCTCTCCGTGCAGCAGGCTGTGTTTAGCAGAAAAGTACATGAAGAGCTGATTGAAAAATGATGAGAATAGCTGCAACAATTCTTGAAATTCTCATTTTGCTTATCGTTGTCTGGCTTATCTTTCCAAAGCTGGTATTTGGTAGAGAGTTTTCTCATATTCTACCCGGTATTCGACTGGCCACCACTCTCTCTCTGAAACATCTTGTGCAGCTTGCCGTACTGGTTCTTATCTATGGTGTGGTACTTGTCAACAATGGTCCTGGACTGGTAGGTGCATTACTGTTGCGCCTCTCTACTGTTGTCAAGGCTCTTGCCCTCTTTACTTTAGCCTTTGGCGTTTATCTGCATGCTGCTCCAACCCATCCCGGAGATACAATTCCGGCAAAACTTATTCCAATTTCGATCGTCGAAGAAGGGAATCTTGATCTTGATGAGTTTCGTTATGCCGTTTTTGGCGGACATTATTACTGCATGACTAAAAAAGATGATCATTACCACTCCACATATCCTGTTTATGCAGGGATAACGGTAACCCCTTTCTATGCAGCAGTGAAGTGGATGGCCCCCGAGATGTTTGGGTTATGGCGACAGGAATACTCGCAAAGAAATGGTGATCTCTCAAACGGCTTTGTGCAACTGCTGCACCACTACTCTGCAGCAATAATAGCATCCCTTGCTGTTGTCATTTTTTGGCTTATCGCACACCGATTGGGTGTGCCGGCGATGGTGAGTCTGCCAACGACCATTGCTTTTGCATTTGGCACCCCAATGATGAGTTCCATGGCATCGGCCTTGTGGACACATGGTCCGGCGGTTCTATTTATGCTGTTAGCTGTTTTCTTTAGTGCATCTCGACGGGTAGAGGAACAGACTAATATTGGATTGCTGCTTGGTGGGCTTTTTGCCGCATGGTCAATTGCTTGTCGCCCAACCGGACTGGTTTCGGCTTCCCTGCTTACATTATTTGTTCTTTATACTTGCAGGAAACGAGCAGTTTTTTTCATTATCCCGTTTTTGCTCCTGCTAGGTACTATTTCCTTTTTTAATTTTGGTATGTATGGAAAGATATTTGGTGGGTATCAAGGCCAAGTCAGCCATTTCACCATGCCGACTCTTGAGCGATTATTCTATTTGTTGATGAGTCCGAGCCGTGGACTTCTGCCCTTTGTTCCCTGTGTAATCCTGCTCGTTTTTTTTATTCCAAGAGTTTTTCAACGAAAAGTAGATTTGTTGACCTTGGCACTACTCGCTGTCGCTGGTGAGATCGCAATTTATTCCTGTTGGAGTGTATGGTGGGGGGGGAACTGTTTCGGACCAAGATTACTGGCTGATTGTATTATGTGGTGTTTTCTGGGGATTCTTGCAGCAAATATCCATTTCAGCAATCTTAACGGTGTGATACAGAAAACGTTATGGATGGGGGCATTGGTGCTGGTTGCTTACTCAGTTTGTCTACACACTGTCGGGGCGCTCTACGGGGATAAAAAGTGGGATGCAGATTATTTCAAGGGACACCCTGAAAGATTAATGCATTGGAAAAACTCTCAGGTGACGTGGACGCTAACAGATATTCGCTATGACCCGGACAATAATTGGAAGAAAGAAATCCAGTAATTATTTACTGAGAAATGGAGGGCCGGTGTAGAAAGTAAAAAGTCAAATGAGCCGTGTATCATGTTTATTTTGCGTCTTTTTCTTGAAAAAATGCAAAACAGGTACCTTAGGGCTTGTAATTGCGCAACTGGGGTCATATAGTAATATTTCTTAATCCAAAATATTTGACAAAAAAAAAATCTCGAAGTATTAAAACTGTCACACGATTTTTTTAAATAAAATATCCAATTTTTGACAAGGAGTAATGAATTTGAAGAATATACAGGTTAGCTGTCGATGTAAAAAAACTGTAGCCATTGTTCTGGCGATGGCAGTGATGTTGCTGTCAATGGCAGGGAGCTGCTTCGCTGAAGAGTATGTTAGTGTGAAAGTATATCCGGAACATGTTGGAGTTTTCACAAAGGATGGTGTGCAGCAGTTTATCGCATTTGGCTATACAGCAAGCGGGAATAGAATAAATATTACAGATAAGGTGGATTGGGAGAGCAGCAACACAGATATTGTCACTATCGCTGATAATGGTGTGGCAACTATCGTGGCTGGTAAAACTTCCGGTAGAGTCAAGATTAGCTGCTCATATCCTAAAACCGGTAAAGTTGGAGCTGGGGCTAATCATCTTCTGTTGAAAACTACCATTCATTAATTTGATTTAGTTGATAGCTGATGGAGTTTGCTTATACTATCAGGAATGGAAGATCACCCAATTACAGATCACTGGAAAGGAGTATCGTTTTGAGTATGATAAATAATATAAAAAAATATTTGAGTTTGGCGTTGTTGGTATCATGTGTTGTTGTGGAGGGAGCAGCAGCAGCTACTCTGACAGATTCCACATCATTAACCGTTGTAAATGTGACGGCATTGGAATTTAACAGTATTGATATTACCCAGTGGGAAGGTGACTGGCCTAATGATCCTACTGACCTCATAAAACCTGAAAGTCAGGAAGTTTATCTGAATAATGTTCATTTTGAACCAACTCACCAGTCATGGAATACTACTCCCTATTACACTCCATATCCGACATTTCCTAATACGGTAAATTCAATGGTCGCTGCTGTCTGGTCTGTTGATGGAGGGAAAACGTTTAAACTCGGATCTTGGGATTACCTTGCTGCCAGCACCCATGCCAAAGGCATAGAAGGCGGAATGCCAAATTGTTGGATGGGAACCATGGTTCATTCTATCTGCGATCGAAAGGCCGGCGAGTGTAATGGGCGAAACAAGAGTAATCTTTACTTTACTGAATATCCTTCCGGAAATACTGCCTGCTGGGGTACTTTATAATTAAGTGATTAAATTAACCCCTGTTTTCTTTTAGGAAACGGTTTTACATTCAAACAACCTTGTCTTTTGAAAGACAAGGTTGTTTTGTTTTATCCAAGGCAATCAAAAAATCCAGCAGAAAGAAAAGTTATGTTTTTTACTCGGAAAATAAATGACTTGTTGTCATCTTTGGATCTTCAGGTTGTCAAGAAATCGGTTCTTTATGATTGGCAGACAGGTGAAGTGGCCAAAAGTCAGGATTTGTGCCTGCCGGATGGAGCAACAGAATATCTGACTATCGATAATCCCCGTTTGCAGGAATTGCGTCAACGTTATTCTCATTTTCAGGCCAAGGCGTCCATACCAATCGTCTGGACGGATGAATATGTGCAGTCCTATGGCCTGCAATCCTTTCGAGGGGATAACTGCTATGTCTGGCAGACAAGAGACCCTAATTGTGCCGAGATAAACTATTGCCTGACTGCCTATTATGTGAAAGCCATCGATACGCTCGGACTTTCACAGAAAAACAATGAGGATGGTCTGTTCGGTGTCCATACCTACACAGTAGATTCTGAATCTGTCAGTCGGGACTTTTTAGATTCCATCGTTGAACTTCATTTTCTTGAAAAGCATCTTCAGCTTTCTCAAATTCAGGACCTGAAGGTTCTTGATATTGGGGCGGGGTATGGTCGTTTAGCGTATCGAACTGCAAATTCATTTCCCAATTTATCAACATATCTCTGCACAGATGCTGTACCGGAATCCACTTTCCTCTCTGAGTATCACATTAAATTTCGTCAACTTGAAGGAAAGGTTGCAGTGGTACCTCTTGATGAAATCGAGAGGCGTTTACAAGAGCAGCAGATTGATCTTGCCATTAATATACATAGTTTTTCAGAATGCAGCCTTGAGGCCATTGAATGGTGGCTTTTTCTCCTGGCTACAGCTAAAGTTAAACATCTGTTTATTGTTCCCAATGCTTCAGATCATGGAGGGGAAAAACTTGCCCTCAATAGTGGAGAAGATTTTTCAAGCCTGGTTGAAAAGTATGGCTATGAATTGCGTATCAAAGCCCCTAAATATGATGATCCTCTTGTGCAGAAATTTGGTGTATCCCCCACATACTATTATCTTTATCAGTTAGCAGATTAAAAGCGACAAGCTTGTTGTTGAATCCTGTTGTTGCAGCACATGTGTAATTTGTGGTAGAAACCAGAAACTGCAGCGCTTGGGTAGGGGCTCCCTCGTTAAAAAAAATGAGTAGTTAAAGGAAAGAAAATTGGACGTTTCTGTTGTTATTCCTCTGTTAAATGAGGAAAAAAATATACCCATCCTCTATGACGAGCTTACTCAAACGTTTGGAACCATCGAAGTTGAGTATGAACTGATATTTGTAGATGATGGAAGTAATGACTCCAGTCTGGAAATCTTAGAAAAATTACAACAAAATGATTCCCATATTTGTGTGATCTCCCTCAGGAAAAATTTTGGGCAGACTGCAGCCATGAGTGCAGGTTTTGATATGGCAGATGGTGAAGTTATTATTGCCATGGATGCCGATTTGCAAAATGATCCTGCAGATATTCCCATGCTCCTTGAAAAGATAGTTGAAGGGGCTGATCTGGTCACTGGCTGGAGATTCAATCGGCAAGATCCTTTTCTGAGCAGGAAGTTGCCTTCTAAAATTGCCAACAAGATTATTTCCTCTGCAACCGGCGTTCACCTGCATGATTATGGCTGTACCTTAAAGGCGTTTAAGTCTGATGTGATTAAGACCATCAAGTTATATGGTGAGATGCATCGCTTCATTCCTGCTATTGCCAGTGCCATGGGTGTTTCCATTGCAGAAGTGAAGGTCAATCACAGATCAAGACGATTCGGCACATCAAAATATGGTATTTCTCGAACATTACGGGTGATTTTAGATCTTATTACTGTAAAGTTCTTATTAAATTATGCTACCCGACCGATACATGTATTTGGGACAATAGGTTTTATTTCCGGTTCTGTGGGTGGGGTGCTTGCACTTCTTTTAACTATTCAGCGTCAATTTTATGGAATCCCTCTTTCCGACCGGCCTCTTTTGTTGTTGGCTGTTTTGTTGATTTTTGTCGGGGTACAATTCGTGACCATAGGACTTGTCGCTGAAATGCTGGCCAGGACCTACCATGAGTCGCAGGATAAACCGACCTATTATGTGCGTAAAATAATCGGCAGGGAGTAAAAACGTTGAGTGAAACAGTACCTCTTCCAGTAAAATGGGTTTATTCATTCTCCCCCCCTATTATGTTTGTATTGTGTGCTCTCCTAGTTGTGTTGGCTAACGGGACTGTTTCTGCCAAAGTAAATGAACAAGCTATCCAGGACAGGGAAATCAACCTTGTCTGGTCGGCAAATCATGGCCAGGGTGAGCAAGTATTTTTTAGCAACTATCAAAAAAATACCTGGAGTATTCCTGTCCAGATCAGTGACAGTGAAGAACATGTATTTCAGCCTGTAAGCTCTGTTGGTGATGATGGTAAAATTTGGATTGTCTGGACAGGTCTGCTGAAGAATAAACGTTTGTTGCAATTTTCTGTCTACGATGTATCCAGCTGGTCAAAACCGCGCCAGATTGATACAGGAATGGATGATAATCGTGCCGCGACGCTTATTATAGATATTGATAACACGCCATGGATAGCCTGGACTGCTACTGATGAGAGTTATTCAGATGTGTTCTGGTCCCGATGGAATGGAAAAAATTGGGATGTTTCTGTGAAGGCCCACAGTGATAACAGTGTACCGGATACCCATCCTGCACTTGCTGTTGATGAGTCCGGGCACGTCGTTCTTTCCTGGCAGACCTATGCTGATGGAAAATATATTACGGTTTCGCAGCGATGGGATGGAGAGCAGTGGCAAGGATTGTCTCATGTATCTGCACAGACTATTCGCAAGCAAAAAAAACAGAAATCAGAGGAACTGCCTGAGATTCCAACTTTTATCAAGGAACGCTATAAGGCGAAGATTTTTATTAAAGATACTATTGGGGCTGGAGCTGTTCCCCTTTCTCAATTCTGAACCATTTTATTGAGCTGATGCAAGTTACAAAGAATAAACTTTTTAGTTGGATGTCTTACCTGTGCTTAGGTGTTGTGTTTGTAAGCATCTTTCCGGGGATAGGTTTTAGCCAAACGAAAATCATTATTGGGTTTGGCGACAGTGTCACGGAGGGTTGTGGAAACGAGGTCTCCACCAGTGGTTGTGGCGTAACCTGTCGGCCTGGAGATGATTGTTATGACTATGAGGATACGTTACAGTCCTTACTCACTCAACATGCATATGATTTCATAGTGTACAATTTTGGACAAGGTGGAGAAACGACAGCAGACGCTTTAGGGTCTCCGTATAGGTTTGATTCTGTCCTCACTAACTCTTGTAATGCAGATGCAGAATATATCCTCATTATGGAAGGCACAAATGATCTGTTGCATGAGGCCGATGGATTAGATGTCAAATTTAACCTCGGTGTCATGATTGATAAGAGTCGTGTAAGAGGTCTCATACCACTTCTTGCAACAATCCCACCTGATCCTGAACCAGGGCATGAACATAAAAATATTCCCTTGATGAATGAGTATATACGAGAGTTAGCCGAAAAAAAAGATGTTACCCTTGTTGATCTGTATGGTGCCTTATCCCCTGATTGGAATGTTTACACAGATCCTCGTGCCTGCTATGAAGACCTGACTCATCCCAATAAGTCTGGTTTTGATGCCATGGGTACTGTCTGGTATGAAAAATTATCCGGTCTGCTGCCTCCCAAAAAATCTTTCCCCTGGCTCAAGCTTCTTCTCGGTGCGCCTTAATCTCCCAATTCTTCCTCTATGACCACAAGGATGTTCCATAGATTGTTTCTGGGATTGATCCTCTTTTCAGCCGCAGCACTTCTCCTGGCCGGCTCCTGGTTTAGCTATACCTCCACCTTTGATACCGGTACGGTTGGGTTGATGAGTGTCAACATCGTGCAGGGAGATCGGCCACTGTTTTTTTATGGTCAGCCCTATTTCGGCGCCTTGGAGGCGTATATTGCAGCACTGTTTGTCTCCGTTTTTGGCTTTTCTGAATTCATAGTAAGTTTATCTCCCATAAGTTTTACTCTCGCTTGGATTGTTTTTTCTTATCTTCTTTTTACTCGCATTCATAACAGGACAGCAGGGCTTGTTGCTGCCGCCTGTACTGCTTTTCCCGGATATTATGTGTTTTGGTATTCCATTGCGACATATGGCGGATACTCTGTCATATTGTGCATAGGTACTGCCATTCTCTGGCTTTCTCTGAGGATGTTACAGGAAAATGTACAGAAAGCATCTCTTCTGTTCCAGAGTGTCTGTCTCGGTATCCTGATGGCACTAGCTATCTGGATTCATGCTTTGACCTTTCCCTATATCGTTATTGCTGCAGGTATATTGGCATTGTTGATTTTTAAGGTACGGTTTCGTCTTGATATCATCATCTCTCTGAGCCTCGCTGTTCTTATTTCCCTTACCGGATTTTTACCGTTTTATTTCGAGACCGGATCGTTCCTGGGGGGGATCTCAGAGCGTGCTCAGATATCGTTGACAGTCTTAGAGAACGCACTTTCCACCCTATTTTCAATTAACATTTATGAACTGGTTGTCTGGAATTTCATCCATACTTTCGAAACTCCGCTGATTAGATATTTAGTGGAATATGGCAGTCTCACTGTTCTTCTCCTTGCTGTTCTTCTTGCCCTTTATTCATTGCTTTCAACAAAGGAGAGGGCATTCAGACTAAGCAGCTACCTTCTTCCCTTATCCTATTGTCTTCTTTTTTTAATGATGTATGTGCAGCATCATATGGCAACACTTAAGGCCCCGAGGTATACCATCAATTTGTGGTGTATGTTCCTCTGTATGATCTGGTCATTAGCCGTTGCCGGACAGACAAAGCGGGTGTTGAAAATAGTTTCTTCTGCACTCTTTTGTGTCTGGATAGTTTATCAGGTGGTTGGGACTGTTTTGTTCATTGCAGGTGGCAGCAGCAATGCACGGATTGAACAGAAGCTAGCTCGTGATGTCGTGGCAGCAGCCCAGAAGAACAATCTGAAAAGTGTTGTCACCTATGGTGATAATCTCTTTGGACTCAAGGGCCAGAAGTTCAGTATGTTTTCGCAAAATAAGATTGTTTTTACCCATGCAGATACGGAACGCTATCAACCCAATGCCCAGTTTGCTGAAACAGATCCTAAAAGAGGGTATCTTTCCACTGCCGAGCAAAAAGTATCTTTAATAAATACCCTGAAGGAGCTTGGGGTGACATTTGAAATACAGAAGGTGAATAGTCTTTTTCTTTTCACTGGGTTACAGGTAAGACCGCAGGTCGTTATGCGGGCCATTCCAAATGAAGAAATACGGCTCATTTCCTCCAAGGATGAGAAAGACGTGAAGATCGGGAGACTGCTTGGAGATCGGAGTCAGGATAGTGTCTCCGATCTTAAAATGCTTGCGGGGAAGAGTATTACTTTTGACACCGGAAAGAACAGAAACCTCTGTGGACTCTGGATGTTTACCGCTCAGGATCCTTCTGCAACCCAGTGGAATAAACCTGGACAGTATGAGGTCTCTGTTTCACTGGATGGAGAGCACTACCAAAAGATTCATAGTTCTTTGCCTGATACAGGGAATGGATTTCACGCAGGTTCGCATATCTTTATCGGAGGTCCATGGGGAAAAGTGGAAACCTTATTTCCTCCCGTGCTTGCCCGTTATGTCAAGCTTACCTTTTCTGGAAAGATGCCTTCTTTAATAACTGAACTGTTTCTTTTCCAGACTGATGGCACATTACGGAAAGAAGTCTCCGATGACATCACAGAATTAAAGCAATTGATTGTTGATCAGGAGCTTGATTTTGTTTTGGCCGATCGTTGGGTGAGTGCCAGATTGCGTGAGATGTTTAAAGATGAGGGGGAGAAGGACATCGCCCTTGCCAGGTATAGTACGAAATATAAAAACGATCCCTTACGGTATTTTGTCAAACCGGAACAGGGGCAGGCCTTAGTATGTGATATGGCAGTTGCTGATGAATGTGAGAACGTGTTGATTCAGCAATATGGAAAGTCTGTGATAGCCAATCGATTTGATTTGCGTAATTATGCTCTTTTCATTCTTGCAGATGCAGAGGTCAGTATTGCTCCTCCCAATCGTTCTGCACTTTTGTGGAATGGTCATTTTCCCCTCCGGACAAACGATATGGGGCTGTTGGCTCCCTGGTTCAATGCTCATGGCTTGCCGGTCTGGAGGAAGGATTTCACAAAGACAATCAACTTCTTTCATGACTCCTGGACAAATGGAGAAGCAAAACTGTTGAATCTCAATTACACCATTCAACAAGGAAGGGATAAGGAATTAGTTCTTTATACCCATGGCTGGCGACCGGGTAATGAGATGAGCAATCTGCAGTTAACACTCATTGCCAATGGCGAAATATCTCTGCCATTTAAGGAGCAGGTGAAGAATACATATGTGTTTTCTCTTCCTGAAATTCTCGCCAGGTTGGACAGTCTTGAAATACAATCGACCACCTTTGTTCCCCCCGGCCAGGATTCAAGAGATCTCGGTATAGATGTGAAACGTATTGAAATTCAGCGAAAACAAAACTAGTTACCAAAACGTGATACCCACTCTGGTTGTACACCGCTCCTCCGCCACAGATTAAAATCATCAGAGAGTTTTCGGTGATCCGGAAAAAGCTTGAATTTATGTATGTGGCTGGTGCCATTTATGCCGCTTACGACAAGTTTGAGCTGATAGGGGGCAAAGGGTTTGGTAAACGTGTATTCAATTCTTTGAATACCTTTCCTGACTTGAAATGACTTCTTTTGCTGACGGTATAATTCTCCTTTTGCATCTTCTATCTCAATCGTCATTGTCGATTCATCGACAAGCCCTTCAACTTCACTTATAAGTTTGTAACTGCCGGCAGGCAGAGCAACCTCCCACATAGGGATTCTCTTTCCTGCTGCCACTCTCCAGGATGGAGAAGCTTCCAGGTAGCGCACACGGCTGAGGGCGCTGGAGTAGTGTTTCTCAAGCTCCTCAGGTATCTTTTGGGGAATAGATGGAGGGGCATCCTGGCCGCCTCCAAAGAGAGTGAAGAGTTCTTTCTCTTTTTGGGTGGTGAGGATTGTCAGCCAGATATCATTGTGTGGAACAGATATTTCCAAGGGAATGATATGCGCTTCCTGCTCGTTTGCTGTTTGTCCTCCACTCACTATCCATGTCTTTGGTTCCAGGGGCACGACTTTTTGCTGATGGGCATCAAGCTTTATGAGAGTCTTTGTCTCGCCAAAGTTAATAGTGGCACTTGTCGCATACGATCCGCTCCGAATTCCAAGCGTTGGGAAGGGTTGTCCTGTAGGCAGTACAAGATATCTTTGTATAGTCTTTCCGTGGCCCTCTCCATGGATTAGGATCATTTTTTCATTGCGAGGAAAGGTCGGGCCATTAAGAAATATCCAGTTTTTTCCTATCGGATTTGCAACCTGCGGCAGAGGGGCAACTTCAAGTGTGTTCCAAAAAGAGGCGTCTGGTCCCTTGGCGTAAAGGTTGTGATTTCTAAATACTGAGTTTCCTGAGGGTTCCAGATACAAAGAACGGATAGGGGCACTACGGTGGGTATAAAAGGCCTCTCTGTCATAGATTGTGGCTGGGAAGTTTTGCTCATAGAATGCATTGTCCTCAAGCCTCCAGAAGAAATTTTCCTTCCAGCTGACATTCCCGAATTCGAAAATGCTCAAGGCGATGATAAGGAGACTGCAGCTTCTGAATAGTGAGGAATGTGAATTGCGAAGAATAGAGAACAGTGAACAGGCTACGACAATAAGTGGTAGCTGCAAATACGAAAAATGAAATGGTTGAACCACATATTTTCCACTTAGGGCAATGAGAAAGGAGAATAGCGGGAAGAGTGCCATGGACAGAAGCAAAACGTTTTGCGAACAGTCAGGATCTTTTTGGGAGTGAAGGCAGGTAAAGTATTTTTTTCCGGCAAGGAGTAATCCTGCAATGGAAGAAAGACAAACAGTGTAACCAAGGGAGGCGACAATATAGAGGCTGTTGTTTTTTAAACCCAGTATTGCTCTTTCCAGCCAGGGTTTGGCGAGGATTTCTGCAGGGACGTTGTAGTTTTTGATAAATTCAAAGTTGGCCAATATATTGGTGATTGTCGTGTGGGGAGCCAGCAACAGGTTGGGGGTGAAGAGAACTGTGCCCACCATGGCACCAGCAGCTAACAACACACATCTCTTGGCAAACAGTCGGTGGTCTTTATCCTGATGGAACTCAAAACAGAGCACCATGCCGGGAACCATCCCAACAAGAAGTCCATTGTATTTTGATGAAAATGCCGCTCCCACAGCAAGGCCACTGGCAAACAGCCATCTCTTTTTGTGATTTGTGTCTCTATAAAAGAGGAGGAAGAGGAAACAGAGGGCTGTAAAGAGATCTACGCCAATATCCCCAGTGGCAAAATGGGTTACCGTTATGGAGAGTGGCGCAATGGCAAGAAGGAACATTGCCAGCAGTCCACTGCTCTTATCTTTAACAAGTTTGTAAACCAGTGTGTAGGCAATAGCCATCGTGGCCAGACCGTATGTTACACGGAGAAGGCGAGCATAATAGTAGAGAGAAGATTGATTTGGAGTGTCGGAGCCTAAAAAAAAGAGGAGTGGACGCAGCAGGTATTCATCGAGATGATTCAGGCCATATGGGTACCCATCATAAAAGAGACTGCCATAGTAGCGGACATAATCTCCATTGAGAAAGTTAAATAAGGCCAAGATTTGCTTGGCTTCATCAGGGTGAAAAAGACTTCCCTGATCACCTAAGCCCCGGAAAATACCGGATATGCGTAGATATAGAGCTAGTAGAAAAATGAGTGCGCAAAGGAAAACAAAAAGAAATTGTTTTTTGTTCCATTCAGCCAACTTGGATTTTATACCTGAGAAACGAAGTGTATTGTTCATGATTAGTCCCTTTGTCCGAGACAGTTACTCAGATATGTGAAGCATGTGTAAATGGAAACGGAGTATGTGGAGTCTTCTATTTCCATTGAGACAGCATTCGATGCAGTTTTTGGCCGATCAAGGCTGTTTTGTATCGAATGGATCAAAGTCAGCTGGGAAGGAGTCTTGGTAGCTTGTAAAGAGATTGAACCTGATGATGCTCCAGATGGCTGAGAATCCGTCCTTCCAGTTTATTTTTTTTCCTTCTTCATAGGTACGGCCAAAATAGGAAATGGGAACTTCGTAAATTCGGATGCCCTTTATTTTAGCAATTTTGGCTGTCATTTCCGGCTCAATGCCGAATCGGTTGGAAGTGAGTATCATGTTGCGGATGATATCTCCACGGAAGGCCTTGTAACAGGTCTCCATGTCGGTCAGGTTGAGATTGGTTAACATATTAGACAGAAATGTCAAAAAACGATTTCCCATAAAATGCCAGAAATAAAGCACTCTGGATACCTCTCCCTTAAAACGGGAACCGTAAACAACATCGGCAAGCCCATTGACAATGGGGCGTAAAAGGGCAGCATAATCTTTGGGGTCATATTCAAGGTCGGCATCCTGAATGAGAACAATATCTCCAGTTGTCTTTGCTATTCCTGTCTGAATCGCAGCTCCTTTCCCAGAATTTACCTGGTGTGAAAGGAGAGTATAGTTGCTTTTCTGTTGAACCCGTTCTTCCAGTACCTTTTTTGAATTGTCGGCGGAGTGATCGTCAATGACCACTAATTCATAGGAACTGATGGATGTCATTTCTTCCAATGCTTGTTCAACGAGATCTAGAATTGAATTAATTGTTTTTTCTTCGTTATAAACCGGTACGACAATGCTGAGTTTCACAGGACACCTTGTTGAGTAATAGTCTGCCCGGCAGTGGCAAAGAATTCTTTGCCGGGTTTGTTAATTATTTATTAGATCAGAATGTTATGTGATCTGTTTAAATAATTTCTCTATCTTACGGTAACTAGGAAAAATCATTATATATAAAAAAAATAAAAATTCTACTACTATGAATTGCGTATGACTGGAATAATGATATCTTACCGCGAGAGTTATATGGGTAAATTCTTTTAATATTAGGGCGTTATGTACTGTTTCTGTTGTCAGAATTGAAAGTAGATAAAAGTAGCAGATTCAGGGCTTCTAAGTGTTAAAATACCTAAGAGTAAGAAGGCGGCGAGTATTGGGCGAAGCATTAATATATTCTTTGCATAGTCATTTTGGGGGCCTCGTTTTTTCTTATCCCAGAAGTAAAGGAGTCCATGCAAAAAAACAGGCAGGGAATAGATGAAGGTTAAACTGAAAAGGTATCGAGCTACCTGATTGTCTTCAGTAGTTGTTGACCATGGAGTTAACTGAAAGTGATGGTATAAGGCATGAATATCCGTTTCCCGAAACAGGAGCCATCCTATATTGATTAGCACAAAGGTCCCTAATATCTTGAGTAGTAAAAGAGGGAAGGGGAGTTGTTTGGGGAGAAATGAGCGGATCGGAGAGAATAGTTTCTTCCCCACACGGTTCAACAGAACAAGCATTCCATGATAGGCACCCCAGAGGATGAAATTCCAACTGGCTCCATGCCAAAGACCGGAGAGAAGAAAGGTGATTATGATATTTGCTCCCCGGCGAAATGATGAGCCAACCTGTGAACCGCCAAGGGGAATGTAAACATAATCACGTAGCCAGTATGAGAGAGTCATGTGCCAGCGTCGCCAGAAATCCGCTGGAGACGTTGCAAAATAGGGGTGGTCAAAGTTACGTGATAGCTTAAATCCCAAAAGAAGCGCAGAGCCACGTGCCATATCCGTATAGGACCAGAAATCAGCCAGGATCTGAATGCCAAAGGCAAAGACACCTGACCATAAGAGGAAAAAGCTGGGATCTGTCAGTGAAAAGACTTTAAAGGCTATGAGGCCGGTGTTGTCTGCTATCACCAGCTTTTTAAAAAGGCCCCATATAAGCAATAGTAAGCCTTGCTGGATCTGTTCAGGTGATACGTGTCTGCTGCTGCGAATCTGTGGTAGTAGAGCACGGGATCGTTCAATGGGGCCAGCCACCAGTTGTGGAAAAAAAGAGATAAAAAGGGCAAAGTCGATCACATCATAACAGGGATGTGTATCACCTCGGTAGACATCAATCGTATAAGCAATTGCCTGAAAGGTATAAAATGAAATACCAACCGGTAACATGATGCTAAGAACAGGCTGAGAAAAGGGGATTCCAAAATTATTGAACAGAAGAGTAACATTTTCCAGGAAAAAAGAGACATATTTGAAATATGCCAATTCGCCAAGGCAAAACAAGAGGGCAAAAAACAGAAAGAATTTCTTCTTGTCAGGCCACCGGGTAATAGCAATGCTGCAGCTATAATTGACCACTGTGACCAGAAAGATTAATGCACCGAACCAGAGATGGATATAACAGAGGAAAAAATAACTGGCGGCTAACAGGAACAGATTCTGCCCACGCCTTGGTAATAACCAGTACGCCAATAAAACAAATGGAAAAAATAAAAGAAAATCTATGCTGTTAAAACTCACTGGAGGAGATCTCCGACTCTTCGATAGAAGAGTTCTGTGTATTTCTTCTGATCTTTAATATGATCGCCGTCATGGTATGCGGAAAGTGGCAGTTCGGGATCACCGGTGAAATCATATAAAATCGCATCGTGATCTGCGAGATACTCCTGCATGTCATGTATATATCGCTGCAGATCAGGAGAATCCTGCACCGCTCCATTTTCACTGGGGCGCTCCTGCACCCGAATAAAGACAAGGGGGATATTATTTGCCTTGGCCAGTTCTAAAATATGAGGCAGAAAGGAGTCTTTTACCCGACCATAAAAGTCGTAGGGATTTTTAACTGTCTCCTCCTGTTTGGATTCGACATCAATTCCGGACCGGAATGAACCACTTGTAAAGGAAAATCGATTGTTGACCTGATCAAGTATGGTTTTACGTTCCTTTTCCATCTGATTGGCATTTTGTTGCAAGAGAGATGCTAGAATAAGTGCTAGGTCACTCAGCTTCCTACGAGCCTCATTTTGGGCCACAGCAATGGGGAATAGAGTGAGCAGTTTGTCATATACAATATCCGTGACTGATCGTGAACGGCCATGAACAATTTGCTCAAAGACATGGTCGGGGGCGGGGCTCAGGCGTTCAATTGTTTTTTTTACCAGTGGGTCTGTTGTGCGTGCTCTGGGCAGGACAAATTGATTTCTTCGAAAAAAGATAAAAACTTTTTTGGGATGGATGTTGGCGGGAAGAAACAGATATTTAAAAGATAGATAATGGATAGCAGAAAGACCTCCGAAATTGACAATGGAGTATGCTTTTTGACCACCCAACAACTGACCGAGATATTCATCATCTATCCGGCTCCAGAGCATGGAGTTTCCAATGAAGACAAAATCAGGTTTTTCTTCCTGTAAATCTTTGTGTATCATTTCTCCGATATAGGGCTCACGTCGGATGGTGACTGGCAGAAATAAAGCCGGGGCAAGAGCAATGCCAATACTTATAACTACTGAGGTCTTTCTATTTTTCAGGCTAAGAGGCAAGAGGAGACAGAGTGTGAAAAAAAATGTGGAAAACCAGAAAACTATTTTTCCACCATTGAGAAACTCTAAAATTTGCCACCAGGTATCAAGGCTACCCAGTACCGGGACAGCGACATCTTTACCAGCCAGCAGACGGTTGTTCATCATCGGTGGAATCATCATTCCCACTGAAAATCCACCATCGCCACTCTTATTCTGCAACCGTATTTGAAACAGATGATAGCCTTTTGTTAATGTGACCCACTCATCAACACGCTTAATAGGGAGATGATTCCCTGTTAAGGTGGCTATTTTCTTACCATCAATTGCCAGGGTAGCATCTTCTTTCGCTACTAACTTAAAACAATATTTTCCATCAACAGGGACATCCCAGATGAGATAACCGAGTGCCTGTTTGAAGTCAGGGTTCAAGGCCAGGGGTTCTCCACCAAGGAGAAATGTTTCATATCCTTCAACGCCAACTGGATGGGAAGGTTCATAGAAATGCATCCACCAGCCATTACGGCTGAAGTCGGCTCGTGGTGATATGATATGGTGAAGAATTAATCCAGGAGAAAAGAGACAGAAGCAGAGTAGCAGAACGGAAGTTAAAAGGTACCATCGTCCGCTTTTCCAGCTGCTATATTGTTTCAAGAGAGTAGAAATATGCCTCATGGGGATCCCATTTCTTTCTGCTGATTTTTAGTCGTCATGGTTGTTGGGAAAATACTCTCTCGATGCGGATGTGGATTTTATTGTAAACGGATAGAGTTCATTTCAATACACTGTTTTATTGTTTCTGTAAAACAGGGAGATGAATAGGAGAGAATAAAGATGAAAAATGTTTGGAAAAGTATGGTACTATTGTACTCCTACTTGACAACTTCATTATTGTCGCCTATCTAATTCAGGTTAGTCTCTTATATGTAAATTTCTTGTGTTTTATGACAAAATAGGAAAAAATAAATTTTCCACCCTAATGTTACCATTTATTGGTAAGACACGTATTTTTTAGGACTAAATAAATTTTTTTAATTGAGTTGTTTTCCCTTTAATACATTGCTGGTCAAAAATGGAATCACAAATACGAAAACAGGTGTTGGTTACCGGTGGAGCTGGATTTGTCGGCTCCCATCTTTGCGAACGATTATTAGCTGATGGGCATGATGTCATTTGTGTGGATAACTTTTTTACCGGTACCAAAGATAATGTCCTTCATTTGCTGAACAATCCACATTTTGAAATAATGCGGCATGATGTGACCTTTCCGCTGTATGTAGAGGTGGATGAGATTTATAATCTTGCATGTCCGGCTTCTCCCATTCATTATCAGCATGATCCTGTGCAGACCACAAAGACCAGTGTGCATGGGGCTATTAATATGCTAGGGCTTGCCAAGAGAGTGAATGCGAAAATTTTTCAGGCCTCAACCAGTGAAGTCTACGGTGATCCGAAGATTCATCCTCAGACAGAGGATTACTGGGGATATGTCAATCCCATCGGTTTTCGTTCCTGTTACGACGAGGGAAAACGTTGTGCTGAGACCCTGTTTTTTGATTATCGTCGGCAGCATAATCTGCGTATCAAGGTTGCTCGTATCTTCAATACCTATGGTCCCAAAATGCATCCGAATGATGGGAGAGTTGTGTCTAACTTTATTATGCAGGCGTTGCAGGGACTGCCGATTACCATTTATGGTGACGGCTCCCAGTCGCGCTCTTTTTGCTATGTCGATGACCTGGTAGAAGTTTTTGTTCGTTTGATGGCCAGTCCTGATGATTTTACCGGACCTGTAAACACTGGTAATCCGGGAGAGTTTACCATCAAGGAACTGGCGGAGAAAATAATAGATCTTACGGGATCTTCTTCTAAATTGGATTATCAGCCCCTGCCAAGTGATGATCCAATTCAGCGTCAACCCGATATCAGTCTGGCAAGAGAAAAGCTCGGTTGGGAGCCGAATATTCAATTGGAGGAAGGGCTGAAGAAAACAATCCCATATTTTGCCGCACTACTTAAATCCTGATTTCAGTGTAGCGAAAGCTGACTGTTCTGTTATTACAAAAGCTGAGTTGCCTGCAGCAATCTCTTCCATGAAAATAGTTATAGACGTAGGCGTAATAGGTCTGGCTCAGCTTTTCGAGACTGCCAGAACCGGTATATACAGAGTCATCAGCAACCTGTCGCTGGAGTTGTTGGCCCGAGATGATCTTGATCTTACTTTTTCCTCGCTTTCTTCTTTGCAGGTGAATCAGTTAACGGATCTCTATTTTGCAGAGAAAAACTTTGCTGCAAAATCGTTTCCGCGAAATTGGTTTGAGAAATCATTGATCACCCTTGCCGGATGTGATCGTCAAACCAGTCAGGAACATATAGCTGCAAAAATCCTCTCAAAGCTTTATCGCACATCGCTTTCTCACAGGATTGGGGTGGAGGCGGATCTCTTTCACTCACACTATTCTGCCTTGCCTTGTTTTCGGTCTCGGCAGGCTCCTGTCCGTATGATGACTATTTACGATATCATTCCTCTCATCCATCCTGAATATTTTGCTGATGGTTTTGTAGAAGAATTTCGGCCCATTGTCGAGTCTTTTTCTCCCCAGGATGATTTTCTTTTTACCATCTCAGAGTGCACAAAAAATGACATTTGCAGCTATTTTGCAATGGACCCGGAAAGAGTCTTTGTTACGCCTTTGGCGGCATCATCGAATCTCTATTATCCAGTGCTTGACAGGGAATTGATTGCAGAAGTGAAACAACGATTTCATATTCCAGATGGACGGTATTTTCTTACCCTGGCCACAGTGGAAAAGAGGAAAAATCTCAAAATGTCCATGGATTGTTTTCGCGAAATTCTGAAAGAGCCCGGGTGTGAAGATCTTTCCTTTGTACTGGTTGGTACTCGAGGCTGGAAGGTAAAAGAGTTACTTAAGGAAATTGATAACGATCCAATTTTGCAAAACAGGGTGATTTTTACCGGCTTTATTCCAGATCAATATCTCAGCGCACTATACAGCGGTGCTGAGGCCTTTCTCTATCCGTCTCTTTATGAAGGATTTGGCTTGCCCCCTTTGGAGGCTATGCAATGTGGTCTGCCGGTTATTGCCTCGAACACCAGTTCGTTGCCGGAAGTTGTCGGTGATGCCGGGATCCTTGTGAACCCACGGGATAACGAGCAGATTTGTCAGGCCATGATGACTCTGCTTGAAAATAGAGAGGTTCGTGACGAATATGCCCGAAAAGGGCTTGCCAGGGCAGAGAAGTTTTCATGGCGGCGATGTGCTGAGCAGACAGTATCCGGGTACCAAAGGGCCTGGAATGGTCGCTAGGCTGAGACCTTAAGTTTATGCGTATATTTTACGATTATCAGATCTTTGCTCTGCAGGAAGTAGGTGGTATCTCCAGGTACTTCATTGAACTTGCCTGCAGACTCCCAGCCAGCTCCCCAGAGATTGAAACAACCGTGCTTGCCCCGGTTTATATTAATGCGTCTCTTGCTACCAGTCCTGTGCACAAGATTGGCTGGAAGGTGCCTTGCTTTCCAGGTAAGCACCGTATACTTCCTGTTATTAATCGTCTTGCCAGCCGTTCAATCCTCAAAAATCAGCATCCTGATATCGTTCATGAGACCTATTATACGTCCACAGTACAATCATCTCATATTCCCCATATCCTCACTGTTTATGATATGATCCATGAGCGTTTTCCCAATCAGTTTCAAGGGCCTGATCTGCATATTCCTCAACTCAAAGCCAAAGCGGTTGAACGGGCAGATCATGTGATCGCAATTTCAAATAATACTCGTGATGATCTCATAAAATATCTGAATGTCTCACCTGAGAAAATTTCTGTTATTCCGCTAGCGACATCATTTGAGAAACCTGAGAAGAAAAAAGATGTAAACCTCAATGAAAGACCTTATCTTCTCTATGTGGGACTCAGGGAGGGAGTTAAAAATTTTCAGACACTCCTGTTGGCCTTTGCTCATTCTACCTTGTTATCTTCTGAATTCGATCTCCTGTGTGTAGGGGGCGGCGAGTTTAGCTCTGAAGAGATACGCTGTCTGCACAGATTAGGTGTGAGTGATCGAATCAAACATCAGCATGCAGATGATAGTCTGTTGGCATCTCTCTATTCGCATGCCGCTTTGTTTGTCTATCCTTCGCTCTATGAGGGGTTTGGTCTGCCACTTTTGGAGGCAATGCGTTGTGGCTGCCCCGTGGCCTGCAGTAA
>JAQYVF010000199.1 GCA_030145625.1 Desulfocapsa sp.
CAGAGATAAAAAATCTGCTGCAAGGCGGGGCGCTGGTGCCGGGCAAGGGTTCCGAGGAGAAGAGACGGGTGACCTGTGGTGATATTGCGGTGCTGGTTCGCAGTAACAGGCAGGCAGAGGCCTTTCAGGAGATCCTGGCTCGGGCCAATATCCCGGCTATCATGTCCAGCCGGAAGACAGTGTTTACCACAAAAGAGTGCCGGGACCTGATGCTGGTGAGTATGGCCGTGGCATCACCATCTGATATCGGGCTGTTACGCACAGCCATGAGCTGTAAATGGTTCGGTCTGGATGGGCGTGGCCTGTATGAACAGGTGCAGGATGAGAAGAGTATGGAGGCGTGGATGAGCCGTTTCCACGATTACCATCGACTCTGGCAGGAAAAGGGTTTCCTGAGCATGATGAACACTCTCTTTGCACAGGAATCGGTTTTTCAGACCCTTGCCGGTACTTCCCTGGCAGAACGGCAAATCTCTAATCTGATGCACCTTGTCGAACTGGTCCAGGATGCGGAAAGCCGTGAGAATCTCGCTATTGCCCATACCCTGCAATACCTCTCTTCCATGATGGAAGGTGCTGAGAGTTCAGAACATGCCGAACTGCGGCTGGAGAGTGATGAACTTGCCGTCAAAGTGGTGACCATGCATGCAGTGAAGGGATTGGAGTATCCCATTGTCTTCTGTCCCTATCTTTGGTATCGCTCGGCACGCCTGCAAAAAGAAGAGAACTGTATCAGCTATCATGATGAGCAGGGACAGCTGGTTACGGATCTCGGCTCGCCCCATTTTCGAGAAAAACGAAGGCAGGCGCTTTCTGAAGAACTGGCCGAAGAGGTGCGTCTGCTCTATGTGGCGCTGACCAGGGCTGCCTGCCGCTGCTATGTCTTCTGGGCCGATGTGGCAAAGACCAGATTTACCGCATCGTCAAGGGAGTCAGCTCTGTCCTGGGTGCTGTCCCTGGCTGATTGCGAGGATGTCAGCGGGCAGACAGAGCGGATTGCTGAACTCTGTGACAACGAGATGGCCGAGTTGCGGAAGATACCACCCCTTGCTCCGGCAGGTGTATGGCATGAGTCTGAGACAGGTGAGGCCGCTCCTTTACAGTGCCGGACCTTTTCCCGTGTATCTCTGCCGGGGGAGTGGCTGATGACCAGCTATTCAGCCCTGGCCGGACAAGGACATACTTCTGCCGGGGGGGCTGAGCCGCAGGTACTGACGCCGGAGAAAGAAGCGTCGCCGCGAGTACTGGATCTTCCCTTTGGGGCAGGGTTTGGCAATGTGGTGCATGGACTGCTGGAAGATCTCCCTTTTTCTCTTCTGGCTGAGGGGGCAGGGTATGAGGAGGAGGTTGCTGCCCAGTGTCGACGGTACGGAGTGGCAGCCGATACCAGACAGCTCATGCTCCTGCTGCAGGCAGTGACGCGTTCTCTCTTGGGTCGTGAAAGTGAAGAAAAATCTTTTTGTCTGGCTGAGCTTGGAGAAAAGGATGTGCTCAAGGAGATGCCGTTCTATTTCCATCTGCGTGACGGTTCCACTGAGCGGATCAATACGCTGCTTGGCTTTTCAGAAGTGGTGCAGCCCATACAGGAGAGAAGGTTGCAAGGCTATCTCACCGGATTTGTTGATCTGATTTGCCGCGTTGGCGGCAAATATTACATCATGGATTATAAAAGCAACTACCTTGGTGATCGCTTTGCGGATTATAGCGCGGACAATCTTGTTGCGGCCATGCGTGATCACAACTACGGCCTGCAGTACTGGATTTATACCCTGATTCTGCACCGTTTTCTGCGTAATACCCTTGCCGCGTATGAGTACGAACAGGATTTTGGTGGGGTCTTCTATCTTTTTGCCAGGGGGATGAGTCCCGAGCAACCGGGAAACGGTTTGTATTATGATCGTCCACAATTGGCAGTGCTGGATGAACTGCATACGTGTCTGGGGGCAGGATGATGGAAGAGCAGAAATTACGTCTTCTGGACAGTCAGTTTTCAAAGTTTCTGGCCAAGCGCTCATTGCTCTCCGGAGAAGCGCGAGATAATTTTGCAGAGCTCGTCTGTAAACTTTCCATGAGCCTGGCTGCAGGCGACAGCTGTATTCCACTGACAGGAGAGGAAAAAGTACTGGTGGGAAGCTCGGGATTGGCAGGGGAAGGGGGAAATCCTCTGGTTGTCTGGCAGAATCGTCTCTATTTGCAGAAAATCTTTGTTCATGAGAGGCGCCTGGCGGAAAACATCACTTGTTTGCTGGCAGAATCGAATTCCCTTGTCATGGACCATGTCCTGCTCGAGACACTGTTTAAGGCAAAAGAGGGTGGAGAAGCCGACTGGCAGAGAATCTCTGCGGAACATGCCCTGGAGAAAAACTTTCTTATTATTTGCGGAGGACCGGGAACAGGAAAGACCTCCACCGTGGTCAAGATCCTGGCCCTGCTTGTGTCTGCTATGGGGCCTACGCTGCGTATCGGTCTGGCAGCTCCCACGGGGAAGGCTGCCATGCGACTGCAGGAGTCCATTGGCAACAGTATCAGTCAGTTACCGCTTTCTGATTTGATTAGGGAGAAAATTCCCAATCAGGCCCATACCCTGCATCGTCTCCTTGGTGTTCGTCGCTTTTCACCCTATTTTGTTCACCATGGAGAAAATCCACTTTCGTATGATGTGGTGGTGGTTGATGAGGCCTCCATGGTGGATCTGGCCCTGATGAGCAAGCTTGTGGATGCACTCCGTCCTGGAAGCCGTCTCATCCTCCTTGGTGATAAGAACCAACTGGCCTCCGTTGAGTCGGGAGCGGTGCTGGCTGATCTGATTAGCGCTCTTCCTGAAAACACGGTGGAGCTGCAGAAGAGCTATCGTTTTGATGGGGGAATAAAAGGTTTTGCCGAGGCCATCAATTCAGGAGACAGTTCCCGTGCCTGGGAGATCATGATCGGACCGCAACCGGATAATGTCTCTCTGTTACAGGAAGAGGTGGCGGATTATGGTGGAGAAAAGTACTGCCGGTATATGCAGGCGGTTCGTCAGGCCAGAACCTTGGAGGATTACGGGAAGTTATTTTCCTTTCTCCATTCCTTTAAAATCCTCTGTGCCCTGCGCAATGGCCGGTCAGGGGTTACCGGCGTCAATGGTCAAGTAGAGCGTTATTTGACCGCAAAGGGATATGACTGCTTTGGTTCACCCTGGTACCGGGGGCGACCTGTCATGGTGACCAGGAATGACTATGCACTTGATCTCTATAACGGCGATATCGGTATCTGTATGCCGGATCCTGAGCGGCCAGAGACTATGAAGGTGTGGTTTGAGCGGACGGATTTTACGCTGCAGGGATTGCTTCCGGGGAGGCTCAGCGGCTGTGAGACTGTTTATGCCCTTACCATTCACAAGAGTCAGGGGACTGAGATTGAGGACGTCCTGGTGGTCCTGCCTGAGCATGATTCTGCTCTGGTCACCCGTGAGTTGCTCTATACGGCTGTGACACGAGCAGCCAAGCATGTGCGGATACGAGGGAAACAGGCTGTTTTTGATACAGCTGTGGGTAGAAAAATTGAACGTTTCAGTGGATTGGCTCTTCGCCTCAGGGGAAATGAGATGTCGGCCGATGCAGTTGCACCGGCCGACAGGGAGTAAGGAATGTTGAGGCGTTACTTACAGCTGAAGCATCAGGGCATTTTTAATCCCCTTTCCGGCCTGCTGAATCCATGGCACCAGGAACAGTCATATTTTTTGTCGTCCACATGTTTTTTATGGACCTTGAGGAAATTCAAGTCGTCCTCCTCTCCATGACACTGGGTACATACCACCTGAC
>JAQYVF010000034.1 GCA_030145625.1 Desulfocapsa sp.
ACAATACGGAGGAAAAGTAAGAATGGACATTATGAGGTATCACCCTGAAGATGAGAGTAAACCCTACAAAATGGTCTATTTAGAAGATCCTTTTGGAAACCTTTTTGAACTCTATTCCCATTCATATGGAGAAACATATTCTTCTGAATATGAATAAAAAAAATCTATAATCAATCAACTGACTGGACGGTGTTCAGCCGCCAGTCAGTTCAACCGTTAAGATTGCCAAGACGAAGATCTTAATTTTCTATGAAGTCATACTGTTAGGGTTATTCCTGTTTATACGTAATAGAATAACGATCGGACTTATGCATTCATAAGGTCATCAATATTCTTTTTTCCGATGAAAAAAGAGGTGAAGATGACCATCTTGCAAAGTTTGTTTGAAAGTTACTGCCATACTGATTGAATTGAATCTGTTCAATTATTTCGGTGTGTTATCTGTTTCACTTTGCATGGGCATGTGAAATCGGATGGAGTGACAATGCGATTACTGACTGCAGCTTTTCCTGTATGCTGTTTCAATTTGTGAAAACTGGTGTTTTCTGAGGTAAATAGACTATCAGAGATTTGGGCATGAGGAACTGATCACCTGCCATTGCTGTTTCAACTTCTTCTCAGAGACCTGCATCTCTCTTTTAACCTCTGGGGCAAAGAGGGCAATCCGAAATTCATTGATCATTACTCGAAAGAGGGACACGGCCTCTCTGCATTCTTTTGGCAGATCGGAGGAATCCGCTGGTATTTTCTTCAGTTTCTGCAGGTGGGGTTCGAGTTGTTTGGACTTTGTTCGATCTTTGGCAGGATTGGCATGAGCTCGCTCGATTCGAATCATGAGGGCTTGAAAAAAACGAGTGCAGCCCTGAAGTTCATCAAAGTGGGTAGTCTCAAGAAAGTCTGTCGGAAGAATTTCTTCCAATAGTGTTGCATACTCCTGAAATCTGTCTGCTTCGTAAGAATGAGTCTGGCGTGCCAGCTCGGTAAAGCGAATGATATGGTCTGAGACTTCTTTGCGTTTGCGCAGGAGGAGAAGAACTGTGTCGCATATCTCCTGGCCTTTCTGGTAGAGACCGAGTTGTTGTACCTTCTTAATTTTCTGCTCAAAGATTTCTTTTTCAGGTATTTTCTCCAGATCTGTATCAAAGAGTGCTTTCATGATGTAGCGTATTAAGGTGTCTACCGCTTTTTTTCTATTGCCGATCAAGTTGGTGAGCCAGAGAGATGACGGTCCGGAGAGACTGGTATGGCAATATTTTTTTAAGCTTTTATAGGGTTCTGGGAAGTGCACTTGGTAGAGAAAAAGCGATCCTTTCTCGTTGAGAACCATGGCCTTTTGTTTGTCGGTCTCAAAGGAAAGTGTGACTCCGCCGCGATCTCTTTCCACATGGAGGGCAGGATAGAGAGAAGCACCCATTTCTTTTCCGGAAGTAAAGAGCGGGGTTCGTCTTTCAAGTCCTTCAAAGTTCCAGGTCTTGAACAATTTTCCCTGCCAGCGTGCGAGATGCTGTGGGGGCGCCTGGTTTGTGTCGATTTTCCGGGCAGGTGTACTGTCAACATCCTGAAGCAGTTTGTGTAATTTCCTTCCTGCAGCAATGGTCCTGCCGTTTTGGTCATAGAGAAGAAAGCGCATGCACAGGTGAGGTGGCAGCGGACTGGGCCAGTCTGCTCGTCCAACCTTGATCCGAAACATCTTGAAAATCCCTTTTTCGAGGCCATGATAGAGAGATCCCTGATAATGTGTGCAGCCATCCAAAAGGAGATCTGCCGTGCTGCTCAGGGGGATAAGGTGCTTGCGAATTCGTTTTGGTAGTCCTTTGAGTAAAAAGAGGGATTTTTCCCGGATAAGACCGGGAACCAGCCATTCAAAACTGGTCTCCGGCACTGAGTCGGCTGCATCCAGGGGAACACGTACTGTGACCCCGTCATCATCGTCGCCTGGTGAAAGATGGTATTGAAGGCTGAATCTGCGGGAGCCCACAGTGAGTTGTCTGGGGAAGTCCTGCAGCTCCCGGTCTTCAGGTTTGCGGCTAAGGATGTCTGTCTCTTCCATTTCCAGAAAAGAGTGGTTGTTTTTTTTCCGCAGAAAACGGTTCAGGGTAAAGCGATCATAGACCCCGGCGGGGAGCCGTTGTTCATAAAACTGGTGGAGAGTGGTGTCGTCCACTAACAGGTCTCGCTTTCTGAGACGTTCTTCCGTGTCCTGCCATTTTCTGAGGAGATCACGGTTTTTTTCTAAGAATGGATAGTTGCCGTTGATCTCATGTTCCAGCAGTCCCTGCTGAATAAAAATCTGCCTTGCTGCTTCCTTATTTTTCTCCGATGTCCTGCCAAAGTTGACCAGTCTGTCGGCAGCAATGATCAAGCCAAAGAGGCTGATTTTTTCATCGGCCACCACTTGGCCACTTTTTTTCTGCCAGCGGGGATTGGACCAGGATCGACGGCAGAGATGATCAGCTGCTTCGATCAGCCATTCAGAATCAATGTTGGCGACAGTGAGTGCATAGAGCCGGTTGGTCTCAAGAAAAGATGCAGCGATGATCCATTTGCCGGAACTGTGGAACTGGTGGGAACCCGGAAATACCATCAATTCTTTGTTACCGGCTCCCTGGTAGAGTTTCTTTTCTTTTTTGAGTCCGATATTGCGCAGGAAACCGGTACACATGCTTTTATGTATGGCCTGGTAAGAAGCAGGTGCTGTATTTTCTGTGAATCCTTTTTCCCGGTTGAGAAGGGAGGCCAGTTGATCGTGGAGGTCTATCCATTCCCGCATCCGTTGAAAAGAGAGGTAGTGGCTTAAACAAAATTTTTTCAGTCGGTTCCAGGAACGAACCTTGTCCTGGACATCATGAAAAAGATTCCAGATATTGAGGAGCGTGAGAAAGTCGGATTGTGGATGAGCAAACTTTTTGTGTGCCGCGTCAGCTTCGGATTCACGGTCTGCAGGGCGAACCCTTGGATCCTGGATGGCCAGGGCCGGTGC
Organism: Desulfocapsa sp.; assembly: GCA_030145625.1. GTDB lineage: Bacteria > Desulfobacterota > Desulfobulbia > Desulfobulbales > Desulfocapsaceae > Desulfocapsa. Next base: position 2,981 of record JAQYVF010000034.1, read on the forward strand.
AATGATCTTGATCTCCCTGAGACAGTTGTTATCTCTGGCTGCAACCAGGATGCGGGAAATGGGCGGATCTATGGGGAGTCTGGCAACGAGTTGACCGATTTTGGTCAGCCTGTTTTGACTGTCAAGTACACAAAGTTCCTTAAGCAGTGCGTAGCCGTCACGAATGGCACTGGAGTGGGGCGGTTCAATAAAAGGGAAGTCCAGGGGCGAGCCCAGGTTCATGACAATCATTTGCAGGATGACTTCGGCCAGGTTAGATCGTTTAATCTCCGGCAGGGTATACTGGTCTCGATCAAGATAGTCTTCTTCCGAATAGAGTCTGATACAGATTCCTGGACCAACGCGTCCACAGCGGCCTTTGCGTTGATCGGCACTGGCTTGTGAAACTCTGGTTATCGGTAGACTGGTGGTTCTGGCTCGCACGTTATATTGAGAAATCCTGGCCAGACCGGTGTCAATAACATAACGGATACCGGGTACAGTGATGGAGGTTTCGGCCACGTTGGTTGCGATAATGATCTTCGTTAATTTTGATGGTCTGAAGATCTTCTGTTGATCAGCAGCAAGCAGTCTGCCGAACATGGGGAGAATAAGGCTTGATGCAATCTTATTTTCGAGAAGGGCACAGCATTCCCTGATATCTTTTTCCGTGGGCAGAAAGACAAGTGTGTCACGAGACGCTTCATTGTGATGCAACTGTACGATGGTCTCCACGCAATGTTCCACGTAGGAAAAGTTGTCTTTTTCCTCAGTTGCCGCTGGGGGCTGGTAATGTACCTCCACAGGAAAACTGCGTCCTTCCACATTGAGAATTGGGGCCTTGTCAAAATGACGTGAAAAGATTTCCGTGTCAATGGTGGCAGAGGTAACGATCAGTTTCAGATCAGGACGGCTGGGCAAAAGTTTCTTGAGGTAACCAAGGAGGAAATCGATATTGAGACTTCGTTCATGGGCCTCATCGATAATAATTACACCATAGCGACGGAGGAGCGGATCCTGTCGCGTTTCTGCCAGGAGGACACCATCGGTCATGAATTTGATTCTGGTGGCCTTGCTTGTTTTGTCATGGAATCGGATCTTGTAACCGACAAGATCCGCACGCTCTTTCAACTCTTCAGATACGCGGGAGGCAACTGAAGTTGCTGCCACTCGTCTTGGCTGGGTACAGCCGATGAGTAATGTGGAGTCAGGGGAGGATTCGAGACAGAATTTAGGAAGCTGCGTGGTTTTGCCTGAGCCGGTTTCTCCGGAAATAATAATTACCTGATGTTCCTGGAAGAGTTCGAGAAAAGAATCTCGGTAGGAAACAATAGGGAGTTCTGTGGGGTAGTGAAGTCGCATGGAAGAGGATGGTTTTAGACGGGAAGTGTGGTATGTTTGCCAAGATATTATACTGACTGCCGAATTTCATCTCCTGAATACTTGAATAGTTACTATATGTCATTGAAAAAGAATAATAGTACATCAAGACTTTAACTCTTAATAAAAACTCATGCCTGTAAAAGTACATCGAGATGGAGGTCTGTTTCCTTTAGATTTCGTGCTCTCCATATCCTATGTGAACAGTGTAAAACAGACTAACCACTATGCTATGATACCTGAAACAGTGGGACCTGATGTGAAGATGTCTATTAGGAATCAGGCCGTGGAATTATGACTCGGATTGAGGTGGCTGTTGCCGCGCCATTGTTACAGACTCTTTCGTATTCATTTGATCCGGACGCAAATGGTAACCCTGTGGGGAGAAGGGTGCTTGTCCCTTTGGGTAGACAAAGGGTGACTGGATATGTGTTGGCACTACTCCCTGAAGAAGATGTCAGTTACAGGATCTTTCCGGTTCTTCAATTCCTGGATAAAGAGGCGCTGTTTCCAGAAAATCTTGTCTCGTTCTTTCGCTGGATTGCAGATTATTATCATCATCCCATCGGTGAGGTTGTCAGAACCGCACTTCCAGGTGGTTTGACCTCACGCAACCGGAAAATTATTCAATTGACTCCTGTTGGGAAAGAGAAACTGACTTCCTGGCCACAATCTAATACATCTGAGCCGGAATGGTTTACACGGCTTTTGGATAAAGGGGAACTCAGCCCGGCTCTTACCGGTAAAGTGTCGGCCGATAAACAATGGCGCAAGCTTCTTGCCGATTTCAACAGACATGAATTTATCTGTTATACAGAGACTCTTGCTGAATCAAAAATTCGGGAGAAGCTGGAACAGTGTTATGTCATGCAGACTCCATTGGAACTTCCTGAGTCCATCGAGGGAAAAGAGGGGAGAAAGGCCCTGGCAGCAGCAGCAAAACAAGAGGGGCAAGAGCTTCTGACCATTCCTCTGGTGCGCACGCTCTTTCACCTCTCTAGTCTTTCCCGTGAACAGGGGCAGGAGGCCGTGGCTGCAAAAGATTTGAGACATGTCTACAGTGGGGCTTCTAAGTCTCTGCCCAAACTAGAAGGAATGGGGCTTGTCCGTTCCACGGATCGTCGTATTTATAGGGATCCTTTTGGGGAAACACTTCCCTTTTTTGAAAAACCGGCACGGCTCAGTGCAGAGCAAAACCAGGTCCTTGGTCAGATTTTGCCAGCCATCAGGGAGCAAGCTTTCTCTCCTTTTCTTCTCCATGGAATTACCGGCTGCGGGAAGACGGAGGTCTATCTGCGGGCGGCCGAACTTGTTTTGGAAATTGGCCGTGATGTCCTGGTTCTGGTTCCTGAAATTGCCTTGGCTACCCAACTTGAGGCCCACTTTGTTTCTCGTTTTGGTGACCAGGTGGTCCTGCTCCACTCCGGGCTTTCTCCAGGACAACGCTTTGATCAATGGAGCCTTGCTGCCAAAGGAGAGGCCAGGGTGGTGATTGGTGCCAGGTCTGCAGTTTTTGCTCCTCTTGCGGATCCGGGATTGATTGTAGTGGATGAGGAACATGACTCCGGTTACAAACAGGAGGATGGGTTGAGATATCATGGCCGTGATTTGGCCATCCTTCGAGGTCGTTATAATAAGGCTGTTGTTCTTTTGGGCTCAGGGACTCCGACCATAACCAGCTACGCCAAGGCAATGAGTGGAAAGTTTACCTTGTTGACCATGAAAAAGCGTGTGGAAGATAGACCACTGCCTGAAGTTTCCATCGTTGATTTGCGTGAAAAAAAAGAAAAGGAATGGGGGCGGGCCATAGGCAGGAAACTGCAGCAGGAGTTGGCTCAGAATCTTAAAGTGGGGCAACAGTCCATTCTTCTCCTCAACCGTCGTGGGTTTTCTTCCATTTACCTCTGCCAGGATTGTGGTGAACCAGTTCGTTGTATGCATTGTCATGTCTCTTTGACCTATCATAAAAAAAAGGCACAGCTGGTCTGCCATTACTGCGGATATGTCTTGAAAGAGAATGTCGTCTGTGGCAGCTGCCGTTCCGATCAGCTCACCCCTGTGGGATTTGGTACAGAACGAGTTGAGCAGGAGATAACAGATCTTTTTCCAGAGGCATCTGTGGCCCGAATCGACTCGGATACCGTCACGGATCGGCGAAAATTTCTATCCCTGCTCAAGAAAATGCACCAGTTGGAAATAGATATACTGATCGGTACCCAAATGATAGCCAAGGGGCATGATTTTCCCAATGTTACACTTGTTGGCGTGGTTTGGGCCGACGGTGGGTTGAGTATGCCTGACTTTCGAGCCGCCGAGCGTACTTATCAGCTTCTGTCACAGGTTACCGGGAGGGCCGGAAGAGGAACAAAACCGGGTAGAGTGATTATTCAGACTCTGCGTCCGGAACATTATGCCATCAAACTGGCTCAGGCCCATGATTATGAACAGCTTTTAGAAAAGGAGATGGAGATCAGGAAAAATCCTCTTTTCCCCCCCTATCTGCGTTTAATAAATCTGAAGATTTCAGGTACTAAAGAGAGCGAGGTACAGCGAGTGGCAGGGTTGACCGCAGAGCTTTGTCGCTCTTGGCGGGAGAAGGGGATAGAGGTACTGGGGCCGGCCCCGGCTCCCATTGACCGGATTCGTGATCGCTATCGCTGGCAGGTTTTGTTGAAAGGGAGTGACTCCTCACAGCTTCATGCCGCTTGTGGGCAAGTTTTGGAGAATCAGTCAAGTCTTGCCCGGGGAGATACCAGAATTGCTGTGGACGTGGACCCCGAAAGTATGATGTGATTTGTTACTGTTTAGTACTTCGTAAGATTTTTTTTGTTTATGGAGAAAGCGGTGTCCGAGAAGTATGGGGTGGTGGTGTTTTATGTAAGAGCGGCTGGCAGTGTCTGTTTTGTTTATATGAAGATATTCGTCTAAGCGACATCATTAAAGGAGATATCATCCAGAACCAGTTGCGTAAAATCTTCTGCCGGGATCGCAGGGCTGAAAAGATAACCCTGGCCGATATCACATCCCATGTCACGCAACATCCTGAACTGTTCCTTTGTTTCAATTCCTTCAGCTATCACTGTTAGTTCCAGGCTTTGTGCCATGGCAATAATAGCCCGCACAATGGCTGCATCCTGGGGGCTGGTTATGATGTCCTTGACAAAGAAACGGTCTATTTTGATTGAATCGATGGGGAAGTTTTTCAGGTACATCAGACAAGAATAACCGGTGCCAAAGTCATCCACAGAAATAGTAAGACCTAGCTCCTTGAGATCTTGCAGAACCTTTAAAGTTTCGCCGCTTTGTTCGGCTAATACACTTTCGGTAATCTCAACTTCGAGAGAATTTGGTATCAAGCTGTTTTCTTTAACCGCGCATATCAGCTTTTTGGGCAACTGCTGCTGGACAAAGTGTTTACTGGAAATATTGACAGCAATATGTATGGGGCGAATCCCGCTTTTTAGCCAGTCCAGTTGCTGGCTACCTGCCTGGCGTATGACCCAATCGGTAAAAGGAATAATCAGGCCCAGCTCTTCAATAGAGGGGATGAAGTCAGATGGTTGAACCTCACCAAGAATGGGATGGTTCCAGCGTGATAAACTCTCTGCTCCAGTGATACGGCCATCCTGCATGTTGATCTGAGGCTGGTACCAGAGTTTAAATTCCTTGTTGGCTACTGCCTTACGGATATCGTTTTCAAAACTGAGACGTTCCTTTGCCTTGATGTTGAGTGATTTCTTGTAAAACTGAAAACCGTTTTTTCCTTTTTCCTTGGCGTGGTACATGGCCAGGTCAGCATGTTTCATCAGTACTTCGGCATCGGTACCATCTAAGGGAAAAATGGAGATACCTATACTGGCGGAGATAAAGATTTCGTGTCCCTCTACTTTGAACGATTTGGCTAAAAATTTATTGATGCGTTGTGCAACCCTACTTGCATCTTCAGGGTTTATAAGTCGAGGCAGCATGATGGTAAATTCATCTCCGCCCTGGCGTGAAATATAGTTTTTAGATTCGCCTTTATCCAAACGGTTGAAGGCGTCTGAATCACGAATACAGGAATTGATTCGTGCAGCAACATTTTTTAAGAGAATATCACCGATATGGTGACCAAGGGTATCGTTGATTGTTTTGAAACGATCCAAATCCATGAACAGCACTGCGAGTTGGGACTCTTCAGTAGCACTTTCGGCCAGAAGAAGTTCCAGTGAATCTTTGAACATGGTTCGGTTTGCCAAACCGGTGAGATGGTCAAAAAAGGCCAACTCCTGGATCTGCTTTTGTTTGTCAATGACATCGTAAAAAGCTTCACTGGCACGCAGCATGTATTTGACCCGGTAGTTCAGCACCGGCCAGTTGATTGGTTTAGTAATGAAATCGGTTGCACCGGAGTCGAAGGAACGATGGATGGATTCGAGATCTTCAAGGCCGGTTACCATGAGAATCGGTGTATGATGCCCATTTGAGTGCCTACGGATGGCTCGACAGGTATCGAAACCATCGAGTTTTGGCATCATTACATCAAGCAAGATGGCATCTGGTTGTAATTCTTCGAATTCAGCAACTGCTACCAGGCCGTTTTGTGCCTCGGAGACTCTGAACCCCGCTTTTTCAAGACTGGCCCGCATTAACAGGCGAGTGGCAAGATCGTCATCTACCACTTGAATCAAGGGGGCATGTTGCTGAATAGTTTTTTTCATGATTATTTCATTTCAGCACGCAGGGGGATAATTATTTGTTGGTATTCACTTTCTGCTCTGGCAAAGAGCTCTGCTGCCCCTTGCAGGGAATTGGCGCGACCTTTGTTTTCTATTTCCTTGAACAGAGTAGACAGGTGCAATGCTCCAAGGTTGGCACAACTTGACTTTAAGCTGTGGGCAATGGAGAGAACCTCGACGGCATTATTGCTGCGTATTGCCTGATACAATTTGTCAAGCTGTTCCGGGGTATCTTCAAGGTAGAGCGTGATGATTCTGGTCAGGAGATCCGGTTCCCCTTCAGTCTGAAGAGCCCGGATATTATCAAGCTCTTTGTGGTTGAGCAGTTCTTCTTCCGGGTCATTGCTAACGGGTTTTGCTTCAGTTAAAATTGTGTCTTCAGCTGGTGATGTTTTATTGAATTGCTGGTTTTCGGGAAGCCAGTGTTTGAGTATTGTTGCGATCTGTTCCATCCCAAAGGGTTTGCTGATATAATCATCCATCCCTGCGGCCAGGCATTTTTCTCTGTCACCAGTAAGGGCATTGGCGGTCAGTGCAATTACCGGGATTCTGTCACTGTTGGCAATAATATTTTCCATTCGTCGGATTTCGGTAGTGGCTTCGTAACCATCCATACGTGGCATCTGGCAATCCATAAATATGATATCATAATGGTTGTTTTCAAAAGCACGCACTGCTTCCTGACCATTCATGGTTAAGTCGACCTTGCAACCCAATTTGCGGAGCACGCCTATGGCAACTTGCTGATTCACGATATTGTCTTCAGCGATCAGAACATTAGCATCAAAGATGATTTTATCTTTTTCGAAGTTGTACTGGGTGATGAGTTGATCTTTTGCAGTTTGATCTCCCTTCATCAGGGCGACCAGACTGTTATACAAATCGATCTGACGAACCGGTTTGGTCAGGTAGATTTTAATTCCGGCTTCCCTGGCAAGGCGTGCATCACCACGAATTCCAACAGAGGTGAGCATAATCATACGGATTTTATTGAGAGAAGGGTCCTTTTTGATCAATCTGGCAACTTCTATTCCATCGATATGAGGCATATGCATATCGAGGATTACCATGTCAAAAGGTTTGTTGTCTGCTGCGGCTTGATGTAACATTGTCAGCCCTTCAATGCCGCCTTCCGCACTCGCTTGCTCGACCCCCCAACTGGTCATCTGATGTACCAGCAATTTCCTGTTGGTGGCGTTATCATCAATGATCAAGGCCCTGAGGTCGGAGAGGGCATTGGCCTTGGCCATTGGGACAATTTGTGTCCCGGTTGCTTTTGTCAAGGTTAGCTCAAGTCCAAATTCAGAACCTTCCCCTGGCTGACTGCTGCAATCAATTTGTCCCTCCATCATCTCAGCCAGTTGTCGTGAGATGGCAAGTCCGAGACCGGTTCCGCCAAATTTGCGGGTCGTTGAATCATCTGCCTGGGTAAAAGGTTGGAATAAATGATGCTGTTCCTCTTCACTAATACCAATACCTGTGTCACGTACCGAAAAGCGGATGGTTGCAGTGTCTGTAGATTGCTTCAGCAGTGCAAGCTGTATCAACACTTCGCCCTGATCGGTAAATTTAATGGCATTGCCAAGCAGGTTGGTCAGGATCTGACGAATACGGCTGGGATCGGCTCTGGCGTAGAGAGGAATAGTATCGGGCACATCAACGATTAACTCTAAGCCCTTGGCATGGGCGCGCTGGGCCAGTAATTGAGCAACATCTTCAACCAGAGACGGCACATGAAAGTTGATAGTTTCCAGTTCCAGCTTACCAGCCTCAATCTTGGAAAAATCAAGGATATCGTTGATGATAGTCAACAGCGATTCGCCAGAGATTCTGATTGTTTCTATGGAGGTACGCAGTTCCTGGCTAAGCTTTGTATCCAAGGCCATTTCCGCCATACCCAAAATTCCGTTCATAGGGGTGCGGATTTCATGACTCATGTTGGCGAGAAATTGTGACTTGGCCTTACTTGCGCCTTGTGCTTTTTCGGCCAGGACAATTGCTTCATCCATGGCCTTTTGCAGTTCAGTGGTGCGTTTTTGAACCTGTTCCTCAAGATGTTCATCTCTTTTCTGTATCTGAGTGAGCATATCGTTAAAACCGACGGCCAAAAGGCCGAGCTCATCGTCACTGGTTTGTTCAACACGGAGGCTGTAATTCTTTTTATCCGAAACCTGTTTGATGGTGTCGGTCAAATTAAGTAACGGACGAGTAATGATCCACTGCAGACGGTTTGTCAGAAGAGTGGCAATGGCCAGTCCGCCACAGAGGATAATCAGTAGAAAAATACCGACTTGGATCAGGTTGCTGTAAAGATCGCTCAGGCTGACCTGTAGATAGAGGTCACCGATTTTTTCTCCATCAAGAAATATTGGTTGAATCATATGGATATGTTTATTGTGAAAGATATGACTCTTTTGGATGAACTCTGGATTGGCAATTTCATGCTGGTGAAAGTCAGCTGAGTCAGGATTTTGAGAAAAACTGGCAAGGAGCTGGCCGTCAGCCCGCATGAAACGAGAATCGATGATTGTTTTTTTCTTGGTCAGGGATTTTAGATTTTTTTCCAGTGCCTCCACATCCTGAAAAACCAGAGCGGCTGTGCTGTTCTCTCCAACGACTTTAGCGAGCGTGTGGAGCTCATCAAGAGTTTTTTGTTTGTATAGATAAAATTGACTGACAAAAGTTATTACAAAGGTCAGAATGAGAACGGATGAACAGATGCCCAGGATAATGAGGTTTAGTTTGTGTTTGACGGGCAGTTTCCTGAATAAAGCAGTCATTTTTGGGACTCCAGAATTTCAATAGCCAGAGAAAGTAGTTGTGAATCAATCTTAATGCCTTCTTCCTTAATGACTTTCAGATTGACTATGAAATCCAGACGTTCTCTACTTGTTACAAACTGGATAGCTCCTCCAAGAGTGGCGAAATTATTGTCGTCACCAATTGTTATTGTTCGCTTTGAGCTGAGGCTTTTGAGGGTTTCCTGGAGGTCGTTTGCTGTTGACGGGCTGATGTACAGGAGCTGACAGCTTTGTATATCCTGGACGTTTTTGAAATGGAGAATTTCAATCGATCGGTTTCGAACTTTTCTCCCGGTTAAGGGAGTTAAAGCTGCGTTCAAGGAATTTTCACCGAGCACTCCGATGATGAATGGGGAGTGTGCATTGGCAAACGTGTCCTCTGGCCAATAGATAAATTTGGCAAAGTTATAGAGGTAATCTGCTTTGAGTTGAGAGTGGGAGGTGATATCGGCCGTAAGCCCAAATGGAGCATGGCAGAGCACAAATACTAAAGTAAGGATTGAAAGTAATTGTCTCACCGATTCCGTTTTCCTTTAAATTGTCTGGTCAGCTTGGTCTACACACTCTGTCCATTTTGTAAGTGGAGGGAAGTATATGTTTATGCGTTTCAGGTGGTTGGAATATGGAAGATCATGGCTCGTCAATAATAATATGAGATTGTGGGTTGATTTTAAAGCCATATTGATATCCCGGGTGGTATGCTCCTCAGCCTCTGTAGACATTTTGTCTTGTTTGGCTCATATTGTTTTACAATGGGCACTGTTATCGACTTTCTCTGTAATGATATTTTTCAATGCCAGGAGGGAAACAGACATGGAGTTAATCTCATGAGATTGAAAGAACACATTTTGAGAGTGTATCTCTATTGATGGTATGGCTTTTCAATACTACTTTGCAAGTGGTATTTTCTTTTCTCATGAAAGAGTATGACAGTGAGCTGAAAACGTGAAACATTATTCACTGTCTGTAACATCTTAGTGGAGTAAAAAATGCTATTGCAGGTGTGGGGAAGATGATGCGGAAAAAGATCTTGGCTGTCTTCAGGTAAACAGGCGTTTAAATGAATCCAGGTCTTCGTCAACCTCCATGACAAGAATTTGGGCCAGGGAGTTGAGCGTGATGATGGCATTTTTGTCGGCATCCATTTCCGAGGTCATATTGATTCGTTTCAGAATACCTTCGTTTACCTGTTGAACTTCGTCATAATGGTCCTGGATCCGGTGCATGAAAAAATCACAGTTTTCACCATTTTTATGAGAAAAATATTGGCGGAGAAGGTAGACGGATACGGACCGGAACATGGATTCTTCAACGGTGGCAAAAGGGAGATGAAAGCAGGCCATGGGTTTGAGGATGGACATGCTGGGGCAACCGGAGGTGGCCATGATGATTCCCATGATCGATGCCAACCCTTCCTGGACAGTGGTATCTTTAGTGCAGGTTCTGGCAGCAGAAATACAGGACACAAGGCAAGAACTGTGGGAAGCGGTGTCTTTGAATGCGATGACCAATTCAGCGATATTGGCTGCTATGGGGCAGTAATCATGCTGGGAAAGTTCAAGCTTACAGCATTGACAGCGGGCGATACCAAGGAGTGCCCAGTCAGGAGGATTGTTCCCTGAGGATTTATACTCAAGGGTGACGGGATCTAACTGGATTAGAAAACGTTTTTTGCTGTTGTCGGGAAAATCAAAGCAGTAGTTGAAGGTGATCTCTGTCATAGCATTTTTTGATTGTTACGAAAAAACGATCACATCCTTTAGAATAAAGGCACAACTGCTCATAGCCGGATGTGATAATTGGCTATAGAGGGATCCTTTGAATCTGGCATTGTAACAGAATTGGGGCAATATCTCAGTAGAAAAACACAATGGTGTGACAAGTTGTATCAGAATTTGTACCATTTTTTCTTTGCAGCATAGATGGCCACTTGATTTCTTCCCCCCTCTTTTGCCTCATAGAGGGCTGCATCTGCCTGGCTTATAAAATCACTTTTCTCAAAATCATCAATGGTTGCAGGTTGTGCTGAGGAGATTCCGAAACTGGCAGTGATGTGGTATTCTTCTCTACCGTCCTCAAAAGTTGTGTCGTCTACGGTCTTCCTGAGTTTTTCTGCAACGACCAATGCATCTTCAGCATTGGTGTCTGGAAGGACAACTGTAAATTCTTCTCCTCCGTACCTGGCAAGGGTATCATATCTGCGGATGTTTTTTTTAAGTATTTGGCTGAATTCCTTAAGGATGAAATCTCCAACCTGGTGGCCGTAGGTGTCGTTGAATTTTTTAAAGTGATCAATGTCTATGAGAAGGAGAGAGAGTTGTGCTGTGTTACGAATGGAACGATCAATCTCGTTTTCAAGGGTATTTTGAAAATACCGATGATTGTAGATCTCGGTGAGACCATCCATGTTTGCCAGGTTGGCAAGTATCTTGTTCTTTTTCTCTAGTTCCTCGGTGATATTTTCCAGTTTAATTTTAGCTTTGATGAGTTCTTGATTCATCTGGTCAAAGTCAAGGTTCATCAGGCTGAGACGGATGTTGGCTTCCTGGAGAATTTCCTGAATAGATTTGGTGTGTTTTATTCGCAGTCCGAAGTATTCACCCGCCTGGTCTACCTGGGTATGAACCTCGTTGAGGATATATTCTACGTCATTGCTCTTCAGGCCCAGAAGGGATTTTGCCTCTTTGTTGAAACGTTTGTGGAATTCTTCGGGTTTATCAGAGTAAAGGATGCTGATGAGGAGATCTGAGAGATAGAGAGCTTTTGTGGTGGTATCTATCTTTGGGTCTCCTCCTTTATAAAGAGCAGGGTCGTGGTGATAGAGAATAGGGAGAAGAAGAACTTCAGGAAACCCCCAGTTTTTGGCAACTTCGTAGCCAATGGTAGGATGAATGGTACCGAAGACTTCTTCTTCGGCATTTAGAGTATCATATTGTGCATCATTAACCTTTTTCAGTACTTCTTCGTATTCTTCTGCAAAGGTTCGGGCAAGGATCAGTTCTCCGAGGTTTTGTAATATTCCGCAGACAAAAATTTCTTCAGTATCTGCTCCTTTTACCCGTTCGAGGATAAGTTTGGAAGCCACTGCACCGGCAAGGGAAATTTTCCAGAAATTCTCAAAATTAAAGTGGCCCTTTTTTTTTCCGGCTTTCATGGTGAGAAAGGAGAAGGAGAGTACCAGGCTTCTGACTGCGTTGATACCGAGTATGGAAACGGCCTGGTTTATAGAGCTGATCTGCTGGGGAAAGCTGTAAAATGCCGAGTTGGAAACCTTGAGTATTTTTGCAGACAGAGCCGTATCTTTTGATACCAGGTTCCCTATGTCGGAGAGGGTGGTGTCTTCACGAGCAGTCAGGGTGATGATCTCGGAGGCAACTGTGGGTAGCGTAGGCAGTTCATCAGAATGAAGTACTGCCGCAAGAGTCTGTTCCTGGTTCATAAGCTCACTTAGGGATAGATGGGTGAATGAAATATGAAATGTATATAAACTATATCTTTTTCTGATGGTGAAGATCAAGAAAATGGAGGATTTTTAAAAGAAAAAAAATTAGAAAGGATCGCCATTTTCCGGATAGGTACAAAGTTTTCCAAGGTAATTGTGAAAGTGTAGATCCGCTCCTTTTTCTATAATATAGTCTGGAGTGAGCGGGATTTTTCCACCGCCCTCCGGGGCATCAAGGGCGTAGGTGGGAACAGCCATGCCGGAGATATTGCCAATGAGTTTACGCATGAGGGTAATGCCTGTTGTTGTGTGGGTGCGAAAATGATTGGTTCCCTTGGTTAAATCTGCCTGGAAGAGATAGTAAGGCTTTACACGGAGGCGCAGGAGGCCACGAAAAAGGGTGGAGAGGGTTTCGGGGTCATCATTTATCCCCTTAAGGAGAACAGTCTGGCAGCCAAGGGGGATTCCTGCATCAGCAAGTAGCGTACAGGCCTTTGTTGCCTCAGGGGTGAGTTCATTTGGATGATTGAAATGTGTGTTAATATAAAGAGGATGGTATTTTTTGAGTATGGCCGTCAGTTCTTTGGTCACCCGCATGGGTAAGGTGCAGGGGATGCGAGTGCCGATTCTGATGATCTCCAGCGTTGGGATAGAACGGAGGCGACTGAGTATGGAATCCAGCTTGTCGTCAGAAAGCAGTAAGGGATCCCCTCCGGAAATTAGGACTTCCCGGACCTTTTCGTTGTTACGAATATAGTCAATACCCGCTTGAATAGTATCTTCTGTAATGCGCATCCTGGCTGTGCCGACTTTTCTTTTTCTGGTACAAAATCTGCAATACATGGCACATTCGTTGGTAACAAGAAAGAGAACTCTGTCTGGATATTTGTGTACCAGATTAGGTACGGGACTCAGGTCCTCTTCCGCAAGCGGATCAGCCATACACACGGAATCGCGAAGTTCTTTCGGATCTGGGATGGCCTGTTTCCAGATCGGGTCATTTACCTTTTTGATGAGGTCAAAATAATAAGGATTAATTCGTATGGGAAAGGTTGCTATTACCTCTTCCAATGCGCTACAATCAACATTAAACCGACGGGCAAGCTCTTCGGGGGTGGTTACGGATTCCTGCAGAATTTTTTTCCAATGTGTCATGTGCGCATTATGGAGGATAGCAGGGCAAAAGTCAATTTCCCAATGCACAGGCAAGATGGCCGAGGGAGTGGGAATGTCAGAGAATCAATACGGGTTTAAGTACGACGAGTATGGAAATACAAGGGAGATCCTTGTTTATTCCAGCGGGGCAACGGTAAGTGGTATCAGTTTTGTGAATAAAGGTACGGCCTTTACTCTGTCGGAAAGGAAACGATTGGGACTGGAAGCTTCTTTGCCGCCAGCGGTTCGCAGTATGGAGCATCAAGTTGAAAATTCAATAATTAAGGTAAACAGTAAAGAGAAGCCTATAGAAAAATTTATCTATGTACGTTCGCTTTTTGACAGGAACGTAACACTCGCCCATGCCCTGATCAAGAGTGATATTGAGAATCTGATGGGGATTATCTATACCCCAACCGTCGGGCTTGCAGTTCAGCAATATTCATCGATGTTTCGACAGGCTAATGGACTCCATTTCTACCCGGGCAATATTGATCAGGCAGAGGATATTCTGCGTCGTTATGCTCACAGGGATATCAGAGTTGCAGTAGTTACTGATAATCAGGGGATACTGGGTATTGGTGATCAGGGAGCAGGAGGAATTGCTATCTGCCTTGGAAAGCTCATGCTCTATACTCAAGGCGCTGGGATCGCTCCCTGGCATTGTCTGCCTATTTCTCTTGATGTGGGGACCAATAATGAAGCTTTGTTGGCAGATAACGAATACCTGGGCTGGCGTCATCATCGTTTAACAGGTGATGAGTATCTTGAATTTGTTCGTCGCTTTGCCTGTGCATTTAGAAATGTTTTCCCCAACGCCCTATGCCAATGGGAGGATTTTTCCAAGCAGAATGCCTTTGCTATTCGTGATTCCTACCTTCATGATCTGATCTCTTTTAATGACGATATTCAGGGAACCGGCGCTATCACTTTGGCAGGAATTCTCACTGCCATGCGGATTAAATTGGAGAAGCTGGAAGATCAGGTCTTTCTTGTTCATGGCGCAGGTGCCGGAGGCGTTGGGGTTGCAGAACAAATCGGTGTGGCTCTGATGGAGAAGGGGCTTACTGAGGAAGAGGCCAGGGATCGAATATTCACTCTGGATTCTCGCGGAGTTGTGACCAGTGACCGGGATATAGAACAGTATAAAATGAAATTTGCCAAAGATAAGGAAGCCTTTCCCTGGCTTCAGGATCCTGCAAATTTATCTCTGCTGGAAGCTGTGCAACATGCCAAAGTCACTGTCTTGATAGGTACGTCCGGTCAAGGTGGGTGTTTTACGCAGGAGGTGGTGGAGGCTGTGGCCGCCAACACTGATCGTCCGGTAATTATGCCTCTTTCCAATCCCACGGATATGACTGAGGCCCTGCCTGAAGATATTTATCGCTGGACACATGGTAAAGCTCTGGTGGCAACTGGCAGCCCCTTTGATCCTGTGACTTACGATGGGGTTACCCATAAGATTGGTCAGTGTAATAATGTTTTTGTTTTCCCTGGCGTTGGATTAGGCGTGGTGGGCTCCGGTGCGCGTGAGGTCTTACCCCAATTCTTTACTGCAGCCGCCCATGCGGTTTCTGCTTGTGTCTCTAAGGTTGAAATGGAAGAAGGCTGTCTTGTTCCACCAGTACATAGTTTAAATGATGTAAGCGGTAAGGTGGCTTTGGCTGTTGCCATGTCTGCAGTGGAGAGTGGTGTCAGTCGCCCATGTGTTTTTTCTACTTTTCAGCATGAGGGAGAAGAGGTCAGAATGAAGGAACTGTTGCGTAAGATGCGCTGGGAGCCTGAATACCTGCCCATTGTCGCCATGTAGTCTCTGTTCATTAATGAGATAGCTTTTTTCAAACAACACTATCCGGCTACTGTTTTTGTATGAAGGCAGTGGCTGGATAGTGTGGAAAGGTTTTTTCCGGTGGATTCTCAATATCTTGCCAAGGTACCTTTTTCCTTCTGTTCGCTTCTTTTCGTACCTTCCACATCCTGTTAATATCTGGGGGCAGTGGATTTCTTTTGTCAGCCCTTTACAACCCATGGTGATTGCATCATAACAGCTCTCTGGCGTCCTGTTTTTCTAAAGAAGTTTGTGGGGAGGGGATAGGGCGGGATTTCCTTGAACAGGAGATGGTTTGTCCCGATCAGGCTCTGTATGAGGTAGAGGTTGTTGGGTGTGAATATTGATTTACTTCTTTACTGCGCGTTAATCCTTACTCATATTTTCCATAATAATTTCCTTTTCTTTTAATTAGTAGTAACTCTTTTTCGAGAAATAATATATGTTGTTTCAGCTTGTTCCGTCATTTGTGACGACTACCTCCGTGTTGGCAGTGCCGCCCTATATCGATTTTTTTTAACAACAAACTAAAAAATATTGATCTGTTACTTGAAAAAAAATGAGAAACCTATTAATTTGTCAGCCGATCGTGCCCAGATAGTCGTGCTAATCCGGGGTGTTTTAAGAAAATTCTGTCAGGGCTGTTCCGGTAATATCTCAAGGTTGTAGAGATTCACATGAACGGCTCGTCCTATCACAAACTAAAGGATGTTCCGATGTCGTTTTCTGATACTTTCGGCCATCATAATTACTTGAGGAAAAATAAATGACGGCAAAGCTTATAAACGGTACAGAGGTAGCTAAGGCAATTCGCGAGGAGTTGACTGTTGAGGTTTCTGAATTAAAAGAAAAGTATAGTATAGTACCTGGTCTTGTAACTATTCTTGTCGGAGAGGATCCTGCATCTCAGTCCTACGTTGCTGCCAAAAATAAAACTGCCCATGCCTTAGGTATCCATTCTGAGCAGGTTACCCTTGATGTTGACACCAGTGAAGAAGATCTGCTGGCCCTTGTCGATAAATATAACAACGATCCAAAAATTAACGGTATTCTTGTTCAGTTACCCCTTCCCAAGCACATCAATGAAGCAAAAGTATTATATGCCATTAATCCGGATAAGGACGTGGACGGTTTTCATCCGGTAAATGTCGGTAAGATGGTGCTTGGAGAGGAATGCTTTCTCCCTTGTACCCCCCACGGTATACTTGAACTGCTCACCAGGAGCGGAGTAGAAACCAGTGGAGCGGAGGTTGTGATCATCGGCAGGTCCAACATTGTTGGTAAGCCCATCGCCAATTTGATGTTGCAGAAGCGCAATGCTGGCAATGCCACCATTACCCTCTGCCACACAAGGACCAAAGACATGGCAGCTCACTGCAGACGTGCAGATATTATCATTGCCGCAGTCGGTGTTCCCAAGATGGTTACCGCTGACATGGTCAAAGATGGAGCAGCCATTATTGATGTTGGTGTGAACCGCATAGGCCAAGCTGCCAACGGAAAAGCGATCCTGGCCGGTGATGTCGATTTTGAAGGAGTGAAGGAAAAGGCTTCATGTATCACCCCGGTTCCTGGTGGCGTTGGTCCCATGACCATTACTATGTTAATGAAAAACACTGTACAGGCCGCCAAGATGGCAGCCAATCTTAGCTAATATCTAGAAACAAGATTTTTAAGACGGTTTTTGTGCCGTTTATCATTGTTCCGGAGGATAATTATGAGCAACAGCAAAGGTGGATGCGAATCCTGTAACGAAATCACCGGTGCTTCTACCAAAGACCTGCTGAACCAGGATTTGGCTAAACAGGTAAGGACGGCCTACGACCGTATTGAGGATCGTGGCGTTGCATCCTGTCTTTTTGGTTCAGGAGGAACCTGCTGCCGTAACTGTAATATGGGTCCATGCCAGATCATCGATGGGGTTGAGTCTATGATCGGCGTTTGTGGTGCCACGGCTGCCACTGTTGTCGCCAGAAATTTTGCCCGTACTGTTGCTGCTGGAACTGCAGCACATACTGATCATGCTCGTGAAATGGTCATGGGCTTTATTGAGACTGCCAAGGGGAATACTCCGCATGGAATCAAGGATGTTGCCAAACTGCATGATATGGCAAAGATCTTCGGAGTGGAGATCGAAGGCAGGGATAAGAACGAGATAGCTTTGGAGCTAGGTGAGAAAGCCTTGGCTGAATTCGGCCAGCAGAAGGGTACCCTCGCCATGCTCAAGCGTGCTCCCGAAAAACAGCAGAAGATCTGGAAGGAAAAAGGTGTTGAGCCCAGAGGGATTGATCGCGAGGTTGTAGAGACCATGCACCGCACTCATATGGGTGTGGATCAGGAATACAAAAATATCATGAAGCAGGCTGCCCGTTGTTCTCTGGCCGACGGCTGGGGGGCGTCCATGCTCTCCACTGAACTCACGGACATCATGTTCGGTACCCCTGTTCCCAAGCGTGCCATTGTTGATCTGGGTGTGCTCAAGGCCGATCAGGTAAATGTCACCGTGCATGGGCACGAACCACTGCTTGCCGAGGCCCTCTGTCTGGCCGCCGAAGATGAAGAGGTGTTGGCTCTAGCCAAAAAAGTTGGTGCCAAGGGTATCAATCTAGCAGGTGTCTGCTGTACCGGCAATGAGATCCTTATGCGTCGTGGGATTCCGGTTGCCGGCTCTTTTATCCAGCAGGAGATGGTCCTGGCCACAGGCGCTGTTGAGGCCATGGTCGTCGACGTTCAGTGTGTCATGCAGTCGGTGGCACAGGTGGTTAAAGAGAAACATACCGATATTATTACCACCAACTACCGGGCCAAGATGCCCGATGCGATTCATATGCAGTTTGAGGAAGAGGATGCATTGGGTTCTGCCAAGAGAATTCTCACCCATGCCATCAATAACTTCAAAAAGCGCGGCGAATACTACATCCCTAAAAATAACAAGATTGATGTCGTTGTCGGATTCAGTCATGAGACCATCAATTATATGCTTGGTGGTCGTTTTCGTCAGAGTTATCGTCCGCTTAATGACAATATTATCAATGGCCGTATTAAGGGGATCGGTGCTCTGGTTGGCTGCGAGCATTATAAATACTCCGATGATGTCCACTTCAAGATAGCTGTTGAACTCTTAAAAAATAACGTTCTTGTCCTGGCTACAGGCTGTGCTGCACAGGCCTTGGGAAGAATGGGGCTGATGCGGCCCGAGGCGGCATCGGAGTATTGCGGTGCAGGGCTTGCCGAGGTCTGCGAGACTGTAGGTATGCCTCCGGTTCTGCATGTGGGTTCTTGTGTTGACAACAGTCGCCTGCTTATTGCGCTTACTGAAATTGTTAAAGAAGGTGGGCTTGGAGATGATATTTCACAAGTTCCTGCCTGTGGTACCGCGCCTCTCTGGATGAGTGAAAAAGCGGTGGCCATCGGGCAATATTTTGTTACCTCCGGAGCGCATGTCATCTTCCAGAATCTCCCGATAACCGGATCCAAACAGATGAGTGACTTTCTTCTGGATGGAATGAAAGAAGAATACGGTGCCTGCTGGGATTGTGAAGAAGATCCAATTAAACTTGCACAGAAGATGATCAAGGCCATTGACGGAAAGCGTGAGGCCCTGGGAATTAATAAGAAACAGGATCGCGTACTCTTCGATATGGAGATGCGTCGTGATCTTAGCTCCGGACAAGGTGTTTCCGGAGTGGGATGCGGACAGAAGTAATCAAACGAGAATACTATTCTTGAACAGGTTTATTCTTGGCAGGAGGGGTCCAACCGATGAAGTCGGGCAGTAATCTAGAAACACTATTGAAAGAGGGGACATTCGCTGTAACTGGTGAACTCGGTCCCCCTAAAAACGGTAATCCGGAGATAGTTCGCGAAAAGGCGAGGCTGTTAAAAGGAAATGTGGATGCAGTCAATATCACCGACTGCCAGACAGCCATTGTGCGCATGTCTTCCATTGCAGCTGGCTTGATTGCCAAAGAGGAAGGGCTTGAACCCGTTATCCAGATGACTTGCCGTGATCGAAATCGGATCGGAATGCAGTCGGATATTTTGGGTGCCTCAGCTCTTGGCTTGAAAAACCTGCTCTGTCTCACTGGAGATCACCAGAAGTTTGGTAATCATCCCGGATCAAAAGGGGTCTTCGATATGGACTCCATTCAACTTCTCGGCATGATGAAGGGGATGCGTGATGATAAACGGTTCCAGTGCGGAGAAGAGATCAAGAGCAATGAGCCCAGGCTTTTTTTAGGAGCTGCAGCCAATCCCTTTGCCAATCCCTTTGAATATCGTGCGGTACGCCTTGGCAAAAAGGTGACAGCCGGCGCTGATTTTGTCCAGACGCAGATCATCTACAATGTAGAAAAATTTGCTAAATTCATGGAGATGGTCAGGGATCTTGGTCTCGATGAGAAATGTTATATCCTTGCCGGTGTCACACCGCCCAAGTCATTGGGTATGGCACGTTATATGAAAAACTTTGTTCCCGGTATGGATGTCACGGATGATGTGATCCAGCGAATGAAGGATGCCAAGGATAAGCAGGAAGAAGGAATCCAGATCTGTGTTGATATTATCAACCAAGTAAAAGAGATCAAAGGAGTTTCTGGTGTCCACTGTATGGCCATTGAGTGGGAAAGCGCAGTTCCTGAAATTCTTCAGCGAGCAGGACTTCTTCCCAGGCCCGGTATCACCGAAACTGATGAACCAGCCGTCGCAGAAGAAACGCGAGAGTCCATTAGCGTGCAATCGGCCGGTACGGATGAATTGCTCGAAAAGGCCAAAGTTGAGGCAGAACAGATTATTGCGGCGGCTCGAGCTGAGGCAGAAAAACTCATGCAGAAGGCCAAGAGCGATGCTCCACAGGCTTCGACTCCTGCAGCCATCGATACAATTACTAGCAGAACAACTGACGTACCTCAGGGTGCGGATGATTCAGGAGAGCATGAAATGAATGAGAAGGAACGGATCATGGCCCTTGAAGCGGTACATCAGGGTCTTGCCGCATTGAAGAAAGCGTATGGATTGAGTGACGATCAGTTTGAAGCCTTAGCAAGTTTTGCCGGAGCCCAGGTCATTTTAAAACGGGAACCTGAGATGACACCGGTTGCTACTCCAACTCCAGTTGCACCAGCAACTGCGGCTGCACCTGCTCCTCCTGTCGATGATAGTGCTGAAAAGGCTGCAGCAGCAGCCAAGGTCAAAGCTGAGGAAGAGGCCAAGATCGCAGCTGAGGCAAAGGCAAAAGCCGCGGCCGATGCGGCAGTTGCAAAGGCAAAGAGTGATGCAGATGCCAAAGCTGCAGCAGATGCTAAAGTCAAGGCTGAAGAAGAAGCAAAAGTGAAAGCTGAAGCAGATGCCAAGGTTAAAGCTGAGGCCGATGCAAAAGCTACTGAGGACGTTAAGGTCGTAGCACCTGCTCCTGGCTCTGATGCTGTTGAACTTGCTAAAGAAAGTATCACTCTTGTTGATCGTGGCAGCAAGATAGACCCCAAAAGTTATCAGGCCAAATACACAGGTAATATTCGTTCGGTAAAACTTGGAAATGGTGATAATATCAGGACCATAGGTGGCTCTTCTTCCATGCCTTTCCAGCTCTTTGAGGGGGAACATCCTAATAAGCCTCTCATCGCTATGGAAGTTATGGATGTAAAACCTGATGAATGGCCGGAAACATTGACCCAACACTTCAGTGATGTTCTGGACAATCCTGTTGCATGGGCGCAAAAATGTGTAAAGACCTATGGTGCAGAAGCCGTTGCCATCTCCCTCGGTTCCACTGACCCTAACGGTATGAATCGTCCTGCTGCCGATGCCGCCAAAGTTGCAGCAGAGGTTATTGCAGCAGTTGATGTGCCGATTATTGTTTGGGGTTGTGGAAATGCAGATAAAGATACCGAGACCTTAAGAGAGATTACTTCCATCATTGGTGACAAAAAGGTCTGTCTCTCTCCTCTGGAAGATTCCAACTACCGCACCATCGGTGCTACTGCCATGGCCTTCCAGTATCCCATAGTTGCCGCATCCCCCATTGATGTCAACTTGGCCAAGCAGCTGAACATCCTGTTGGAAAATCTCGGTGTACCTTTGGACAGTGTGCTCATGGATCCTTCTGTCGGTGCCCTTGGTTATGGTATCGAGTATACCTACTCGGTCATGGAACGTATCCGCATTGCAGCCCTGACCCAGCAAGATGATAAGCTCCAGGTCCCCATTATTTGTAACCTTGGTTGCGAGGTATGGAAGGCCAAAGAGACCAAACTGCCCAGTGATGATATGATTGGAGATCAGGAGATCCGTGGCATCATGATGGAAGCCGTTACTGCCAGCTGTATGCTCATGGCGGGTGGGGAAATCATGATCATGCGTCATCCCAAGGCTATTTCCATGACTAAATCACTGATTTCAGGTCTCATGGACTGATTGTCTGAGCCGAACGAAAACGTACCAAACAATGGTTTAATACAGGGAGTTTTGATATGTCGAAAATAATTTGTTCTGCTGCCATTCGAGGAGCGCAGAAAATTATAGATATGGCTGAAAACAGTTATGAAGAGGCTGTGAAAAAATATGGTGAGGAAAAGGAAGTATCTTTTCCCAATACAGCTTATTTCTTACCTATTATCTACAGTATGCTTGGAGCCAAGGTAGAAAAACTTGGCGATATGAAAGATATTTTTCAGGAGTGCCGAAAACTCATGCCTGCTGTGGTAACTGAAGATATCTGGTTGCCGTATCTGGCACCAGCACTGGATGCTGGTATGGCCACCTTCTTTGCCGAAGAGATGTATGAGTCCATCCGCTACCTCAATGAGCCCAATCTTTACACGGCCACAGAGGATCCCACAGCTGATAATTACTGGCTCGGTGCAGCAGACGACGTTGTTTTCCGTAAACGTGGTGTTGAGTTTGTTGACGGTACTGCTCCTGGTTTTGCTGCAATCTTTGGTACTCCTGCTGATCCAGAGATGGCAGCTAAGATTGCCCTTGAACTGCAGGAGAAAAATCTCTACATCTTTATGCATGATCAGACCAACGGACTCAGTATGCCTGAGCAGCTGATAAAACAGAATGTTCAGGTAGGCTGGAATACCCGCCTGGTACCATTTGGTCGTGAATACACTACAGCAGTTTTTGCCATCGGTTTTGCCTGCCGTGTAGCTCTCGCTTTTGGTGGAATCAAACCCGGTGATTACAAAGGCAACCTGCTCTATAACAAAGATCGTACTTTCGCTTTTGTCATGGCCTTTGGCGAGGTCAGCGATGAGTGGTACGCAAATGCGGCAGGTGCCATCAACTGGGGTTTTCCCACCATCTCCGACTATGATATCCCAGAGGTACTGCCCACAGGGATCTGTACCTATGAACATGTTGTTGCCAATGTTCCTCACGAGGAGATTGTGCAGAAGTCTATCGAGGTTCGCGGTCTGAAGGTCAATGTGACCAAGATCGATATTCCCATGTCCTTTGGCCCTGCCTTTGAGGGTGAGCGAGTTCGTAAAGACGATCTCTTCATGGAGTGTGGCGGCGGTCGTACTCCTGGTGTAGAGGTTCTTATTTCCAAGGAGATGGATGAGGTTGAAGATGGCCTTGTGACCCTTGAAGGACCCGACATTTCTGATATCGAACAGGGCCAGAACCTGCCCTTGGGAATACTGGTTGAGGTTGCCGGACGTGAGATGCAGTCTGATTTTGAACCTATTCTTGAGCGACAGTTCCATCATCTGACCAACTATATTCAAGGCATCATGCATATGGGCCAGCGAAATATTATGTGGGTGAGAATTGGTAAGGCGGCTGTGGAAAAAGGATTCTCTTTCAAGCATATCGGTGTTGTTCTTCATGGAAAACTTCATCAGGAGTTTGGAGCCATCGTCGATAAAATCCAGGTTAAGCTCTTTACCATAGAGGAGAAGGTCAAAGAGGTCCAGGATCTTGCTGCCTCCGTATATGCTGAAAGAGATCTGCGTCTCGGTGCCATGACAGATGAGACCGAGGATGTTTTCTACTCCTGTACCCTCTGTCAGTCATTTGCTCCAAGTCATGTCTGCGTCATCACTCCTGAGCGTATCGGGATGTGTGGTGCCTACAACTGGCTTGATGGAAAGGCATCTTATCAGATCAATCCAACCGGTCCCAACCAGCCTATCCAAAAGGGCGAATGTACAGATACCGATAACGGATATTTTGTCGGTATCAATGACTTTGTTAACCAGGCTTCCCGTGGCGCAGTTCCAGAGGTCAGCTGTTATTCCCTTATGAACAATCCCATGACCGCCTGTGGCTGTTTTGAGGCCATTGCCGCCATGCTGCCCCAATGTAACGGCATTATGGTTGTGAATCGTGATTATCTCGGCATGACCCCGTCTGGCATGAAATTTACTTCGCTTGCCGGTATGGCCGGCGGCGGTATGCAGACACCTGGATTTATGGGTGTGAGTAAGCACTATATGACCTCCAACAAATTGTTTAAGGCGGAGGGTGGACTCAAACGCGTTGTCTGGCTGCCGAAGATGCTCAAAGAAGAGATCGCCGATAAATTAAAAAAGGTTTGCGAAGACATTGGCATGCCTGAACTGTTTGACATGATTGCCACAGAAGAGCAGGGGATTACTGAGGAAGAGATCCTCGCATTCCTCAAAGAAAAAGGGCATCCTGCGCTTGAAATGGAAATGGCCGTTTAATAACTCTCAAATATTTTTCTGTAATTTTCAATCAGGGAAATATTTTGTTTAGCTACTTACACCCCTCAAGGGGGTACGGAACTAAGTCCCGACTTGTCTATTGTCTATCGGGGTTAGAGCCTGTTACACGAATTAAATTACTAATCCAACTGTATAGAGAACTGGAGGAATAACCATGGCTTTAACCGGTATTCAAATCCTTAAGATGCTGCCTAAAACAAACTGCGGTGAATGTAGCATCCCTACCTGCCTTGCCTTTGCAATGAAAGTAGCGACAGGTCAGGTGGAAATTGACGCATGTCCCTATGTCTCTGATGAGGCTAAGGCCACCATCGGCGAGGCCTCCGCGCCTCCCATCCGCACCATCAAACTTGGTGGTGCGGATGGTTTTACCGCTGGCGGTGAAACCTGTATGTACCGTCATGAGAAACGATTTGAGAATCAGACTGGTATTGCAGTGCTTGTGACCACTGAGATGAGTGAGGATGACATCGATGGTCGAATAGAACGTTTTAATAAGCTGGAGTATGAACGTGTCGGTGTTATAATGCGTGCCGATCTCATTGCTGTGAAAGATGCCAAAAATGATGAGGCGTCTTTTACTGCTCTGGTTCAGAAAGTGTTAGATGGATCAGCCAGGGCTTCTCTTATTCTGATGAGTGATTCAGCTGCAAATCTTGCCGCAGCAAACAAGGTCTGCGGAGACCGAACCCCCCTCCTCTATGGTGCCACCCTCGACAATGCTGATGAGATGGCAAAACTTGGTCAAGAGGCCAAGGCTCCCATTGGAGTGAAAGGTTCCAATCTTGACAACTGTGTTGAGGTTTCAGAGAAATTGCTTGCGGCAGGTCTCAAGGATGTGGTTATCGATACCGGAGCTCGTACTGTCCGCGCAGCTTTTGAGGATAATGTTGTTGCCAGACGTGCCGCAGTCACCGCTAAATTCAAGCCGTTAGGCTTTCCCACTATTACCTTCCCCTGTGAGATCACTGACGATCCCATGATGGAGGCCATGGTGGCATCTGTGCTTATTGCAAAATATTCCGGAATTATAGTTCTTTCTGATCTACAGGGTGATCTTCTTTTTCCACTTTTCCTTGAACGGTTGAATCTTTTTACCGATCCACAGCGACCGATGGTCGTTGCCGAGGATATCTACCCCTTGACTGGTCCTGGCGAGGATTCACCGGTGGTCATCACCTGTAACTTCTCTCTCACCTATTTTATTGTTTCAGGTGAAATTGAAGGTTCCAAGGTTCCCACCTGGCTGCTCATTAAAGATACCGAAGGTCTCTCCGTACTTACCGCCTGGGCTGCCGGAAAATTTGGTGCCGATCTCATTGCCCAGTTTGTGAAGAAGAGTGGAATCGAAGACAAGGTCAAACATCGTGACCTCATTATTCCCGGTTACCTTGCATCACTCAAGGGTGAGCTTGAAGAGGAGCTTCCAGATTGGACTATCATTATTGGGCCTCGTGAGGCGGGACATCTTCCAGTATTCCTTAAAGAATGGAAACCCTCTAATTAGTAACAACAGCCTTGTGAATTCATGAATACTGTAACGCTTAACATAAACGGCTGTGAGGTCGTTGCTGAAAAGGATCTAACCATCTTAGAGGTGGCCAGGCGATCCGATGTTACCATTCCCACCCTCTGTCATGTGGAAGGAAAACCTTCGGACACGCCTTGTCAGATGTGTGTGGTCGAAGTTGAGGGCCGGGATGAGTTGATGCGTTCCTGTGTGACCCTGGCAAAAGAGGGAATGGTGGTGAATACTGTTTCCGATAGAATCACTGCCCACCGTCAGGAACGACTCGGCATCTTAGCTGAGACGCATTTTGGTGACTGCAAGGCTCCCTGTAACTTGACTTGCCCAGGTCAGATTAATGTGCAGGGCTATATCGCTCATGTGGCTAAGGGGCAGTATGAAGAAGCCTTGCGTCTGGTCATGGAACGTAATCCCATGCCCTTTTCTGTCGGTCGTGTCTGCCCACGTTTTTGTGAAACCAGATGCCGTCGTCTCCTTGTGGATGAGCCTGTCTCCATTAATCACCTCAAGCGCTTCGTTGCAGATTGGTGCATGACACATGAGATCGAGCTTAAAATTCCTAAGGATAAACCCACCGGAAAACGTGTTGCCGTTATCGGTGGTGGTCCAGCCGGACTTACAGCCGCCTATTTTCTTACCAGAAGAGGGCATGATGTAACCATCTACGAAGCCGCTCCAAAACTTGGAGGAGCTCTTCGTTACGGTTTTCTTGAGTATCGCATACCGCGTGATGTACTTGATTATGAGATCAATGCCATTCTGCGCCTTGGAATTTCAGTGAAGTTGAGTCAGAAATGGGGTGTTGATTTTACCATTCAATCTCTCAAAGATCAGGGCTATGATGCCATTTTTATTGCATCAGGCGCTGGTGTAGATATACCTCTCAATATTAAAGGGTGTGTCAATCCCCATGTATATTCTGGCATGAACTACCTCAAAAAGGTGGCTGAGGGCAAGAAGCTTGATATGGGGAAACGCTCTGCGGTCCTTGGCGGCAACAACATAGCCATGGAAATAGCCCGTACCTTACTGCGTCAAGGAGTAGAAGAGGTCACCGTTGTTTATCCCCAGGCCAGGGTAGAGATGCCAGCCCACCAGCGAAATATCAGGGAGGCAGGAAAAGAGGGGACTCAGTTTTTGCTTATGGCCTCTCCTGTAGAGATATGCGATGCTGAAAATGAACCCACTCGTCTGAAACTTGAAGTGGTCAGGATGAAACTGGGTAAACCTGACGATAAAGGAAAGAGAAGTCCCGAACCTATTCCAGGTTCTACGACTATCCTGCAAGTTGATTCCATTGTTTCATCTCTTGGCCAACTCGCTGTCAGCGAGCACTTCGAAGGGGGAGAGCTGGAAGAATCCATTGCACTTTCGCCTCGCAACATGATTGTTGCCAATCCGAGAAGTTCTCAAACCAATATAGATGGAGTTTTTGCCGGTGGGGATGCTGCCACCGGACCAAAATCAGTCATTCAAGCCGTGGTCTCTGCGAGAAGGGCTGTCACCAACATGCATGCCTATATCATGGGTGTGGAAAAAGAACCGGCTGATAATCGTTTCAATTTTACCCGTGGTAAGGGGTTTGATGATGTATCCCTCAAAAATTTTGATGATGTTAAAGTTACTCTCCGTGAAAAAATGCCTACCAGGCCACCGGAGATCTGTCGTCAGGATTTTGACGAGGTTAAGTTGGGTTTTACAGAAAAAATGGCAATTAGAGAGGCAGAGCGGTGTCTATCCTGTGGGTGTACTGCATTTGAGCGCTGTGATCTGAAAAAACTCTCCATTGATAACAAGGTCAATATCAATAAGACCGGAATGGGTACAACGCCAATCTATGGCAAGGATTACTCACACCCCGCCTTTATTGTTGACCGTGATAAGTGTGTATTCTGTAAACGTTGCGAACGTGCCTGTGAATACGATGCCTTGACAATCACAGCTGATTCTTTAGATGAGAAAGGGCGTCCCCTTGGGCTCGGAATCAACTTTAAAGAAAACTGTGTTTCTTGTGGTGCCTGTGTAGATAATTGCTCCACAGGAGCTCTGAACAAAAAGGCTCAGATTATCCCAATACAGGGAGAAGAGATTAAAGATGTACGTACTACCTGCCCGTATTGCGGAGCAGGATGTCAGATGCTTCTCCGGGTTAAGGGCGATACCATTATAGAAGTGACTTCTGAGAAGCATCTTGCCCCCAATTATGGTGCGCTCTGCGTCAAGGGTCGTCTGGGGCATGAATTCATTCAGCATAAAGACAGGTTGAGAAAACCCTTGATCCGTAAAAATGGAATGCTGGTCGAGACTACCTGGGATGAGGCCCTGGAATACACTGCCAAGAAGTTTTTTGACATCAAGGCCATGCATGGCCCTGATTCCATTGCCGGTTTCAGCTGTGCCCGTGCAACCAATGAGGAAAATTACCTCATGCAGAAGTTCATGCGAACTTCCATAGGGACGAACAATATAGATCATTGCGCTCGACTCTGACACGCTCCCACGGTGGCCAGTTTGGCCCTCACCTTCGGAAGCGGCGCAATGACAAACTCAATCATGGATTCGAGGAACACAGACCTGTTCCTCATGATTGGTTCCAATCCGGATACCGGGCATCCGACAATCGGTATGCGAATTCACCAGGCAGTCAAGCGCGGTGCAAAACTCATTGTCGTCGATCCACGCAAGACAAGACTTGCTGAAAATGCCGATCACTGGCTGCGAATAATACCAGGTACTGATGTTGCTTTCTTGAATGGCCTCATGCACATAATCCTGGAAGAAGATCTTTGGGATAAGAAGTTTGTAGAAGAACGGACCGAGGACTTTGACGAATTGGTCCAGGTGATGAAAAAATATACACCGGATTACGTCTCTGAAATAACAGGATTATCCACTGAACAGCTTTTCACGGTAGCAAGGATGTATGCCGCTCAAGGTCGTCATGCGATCTATCATGGAATGGGTATTACCCATTATGTTACCGGGACTGATCGTGTCAAATCCATTGCCAACCTTGCCATGCTCTGCGGAAAGGTTGGTGTGGAAGGGGGGGGCTGTAATCCTCTTCGTGGTCAGAATAATGTTCAGGGTGCCTGTGATATGGGCGCCTTGTTTAATAATCTGCCGGGCTACACTGCCCTTGATAATGTTGATCTCTTTGACCGTTATGAAGAGGTGTGGCAGGTTAAATTACCGCGTACCCCCGGAAAGCCAGCTACAGAGGTGTGGGACAATGTGCTCACCGGTGATATACGAGGCCTGTATATCTTTGGTGAAGATCCTGCCGTAGCAGACCCCAATATTGCCCATGTCCAGAAGGCCCTTGAGAAAGTGGATTTCCTTGTTGTTCAGGATATCTTCCTTACCGATACGGCAAAGGCCGCAGATATTGTTTTACCTGCAGCCTGTTTCGCTGAGAAAGATGGTACCTTTACCAATACCGAACGCAGGGTACAACGGGTACGTAAGGCTGTGAATCCTCCAGGTCAGGCGCGTCCCGACTGGCAGATCTTCTGCGATCTTTCCCACAAAATGGGCTATAACATGGGCTACAAGTCGGCCGAGGATGTCTTTGAAGAGATTCGCAGCCTTTTGCCGCAATATAAGGGCATCAGATATGAGCGCTTAGAAGAAGTTGGTCTGCAGTGGCCTGTACCAGATGAAGATCATCCTGGTACGCCTGTACTTCATACCGAGAGTTTCACCAGAGGGAAGGGGCTTTTTATCCCTGAAGATTATATCCCACCTGTGGAACAGATAGATGAAGAATACCCGATGTACTTTACCACCGGACGTGATCTGGCCCGCTATAACTTCAGCTCCATGACCGGAAAGACTGCCGAGTTGAACGCGATTAGCCCGGAAGCTAAAGCGCAAATCAATCCGGCAGATGCAGAACGTATGCATATCTATGAAGGTGACTGGATCCGAATGACCTCTCGCCGTGGCTCTGTTGAGATGGTGGCAACCATCACCGATCGTTCCCAGGAAGGTACTATTTTTACCACCTATAATCATATTGAAGCGCTGGTAAACTTTCTCACCCTGGATGCCCTGGATCGACTGTCCAGAACTCCGGAGTATAAACTTTGTACTATCAAGGTCGAAAAGGTTTAAGCCTCACGATCTGTTAAATAATATACCACCCAGGTATTAGTTAGGAGTAACATTATGGGTAAAGCAATACTGCACAGGGAAGGGGCTGTGATGATACTCGGCGGAGGTATCGCCGGTATTCAGGCCGCCCTGGATATGACCGAGCTTGGTTATTATGTCTATCTGGTCGAAAAATCAGCTGCCGTGGGCGGTGTTATGGCCCAGTTGGATAAGACTTTTCCGACCAATGACTGCTCGCTCTGAATCCTGGCGCCTAAGCTGGTAGAGGCCGGTCGGTCTCCCAATATAGAGATGGTCACCAATGCAGATTTACTCGCATTGGAAGGAAAACCTGGAAATTTTACTGCCAAACTGAATATTCGTCCGCGTTATATTGATGCGGATGCCTGTACTGCCTGTGGGCTTTGTACTCAGTACTGCCCTAAACACCATGTGGATCCTTACAATGAAGGGTTGGCAATCACGCGCCCCATCCACATCGATTATGCCCAGGCCGTTCCTGCAACTTATTACATCGATCCTTCGTCCTGTATGTATCTTCAGCACGATACCTGTCAGATCTGTGTTCCTGTCTGTCAGAGCCATGCGATCAATTTTAATCAGAAACCTGAGGCACGCGACCTGAAGATAGGAGCAGTGATCCTTTCTCCCGGCTTTGGTAAGATTGCTCCTGAAACTCTGGAAAAATACGGATACGGCAAACATCCTGACATTGTCACTGCTTTTGAATATGAGAGGATGACCACAGCTTCAGGACCGTTCTTAGGTGAGATTAAATGCTTTTCTGACGGTCGCCATCCAAAGTCTATGGCCTTTATTCAGTGCGTCGGCTCCAGGGATATTGGTTGCAATAACGGCTACTGTTCTTCGGTCTGCTGTATGTATGCCATCAAAGAGGCCTTGGTAACCAAGGAACATGATCCGGACGTGGATATAACCATCTACTACATGGATATTCGTACTCAGGGTAAGGACTTTGACGCGGCCCGCGAACGTGCAGAGGCCATAGGGATTAAATTTGTCAGGGCCAAGGTTGCTGATGTGACCCCTTGGGAGAATCATCTCAAATTGACTTATTCCACCCTCGATGGTCAACATAAATTTGAATCCCACGATATGGTCGTTCTTTCTGTGGGGCTTGAATCTCCAAAAGACGCTGAAAAGATAGCAGATATCACTAAGATCGATCTCAATCACTATAATTTCTGTAAGACTGATACGTTTTCCCCACTGCAGACCAGCCAGGAAGGAATTGTAGTCGCAGGTGCCTTTCAAGGACCCAAGGATATTCCTGAGTCTGTAACCCAGTCTTCCGGTGCCGCCTCTCTTGCCTCTTCTGTGCTGAAACAACAACGAGGGAAGGGAACAGTAAGTAAAGAGTATCCGGAAGAACTTGTTGTTACCGATGACGACGAGGTACGGATCGGTGTCTTTGTCTGTCACTGCGGCATTAATATCAGCTCTGTGGTTGATTGTCCTGAGGTCGCAGAGGATGCCGGTGGCATGGAAAATGTCACCTACTACACTGAGAATCTCTACTCTTGTTCTCAGGATGCACAGGAACAGATCAAAAACACCATTAAAGAGAAAAAACTGAATCGAGTCGTTATTGCCGCATGTTCGCCAAGGACTCACGAGCCCCTTTTTCAGGAGACCCTGAAGGATGCCGGTTTGAACCGGAATCTCTTTGAGATGGTAAATATTCGTGACCAATGTTCCTGGGTTCATGCCAACGAGCCGGAAGAGGCCACCGCAAAATCCAAGGATCTCGTGCGAATGGCCGTTTCCAAGGCCGCGCATATTCAGCCCTTGCCAGAGCAGACTGTTCCTGTCACTCCCAAGGCCGTTGTCCTTGGCGGAGGTGTTGCCGGAATGACTGCCGCTCTCTCTCTTGCTGATCAGGGTTTTGATTCTGTCATTGTTGAGAAATCTGCCAAGATCGGCGGTAACCTACAGAACCTGAAAAACACCCTTGCTGGTGATGAGGTTGCAGGGTATCTGAAGACTCTTACTGATAATGTGAAGAAGTCTAAGAGAATCGATGTAATAACTGATGGTAGACTTGCCCAGACTTCCGGCTTTGTCGGCAATTTTGCATCTGTTATCGAGAGTGGAAAAGGTACAAAAAAGAAAGAACTGACCGTTGATCACGGTGTTATCGTTGTGGCAACCGGTGGTCATGAGCATCGTCCTGATAAATATCTGCTTGGTAAATCCAAGAAGGTTCTGACGCAGCAGGAACTGGAAAAACAATTGGCTGGTCGGGCCAAAAATCGTGCACCCGATTCAATTGTCATGATTCAGTGTGCAGGTTCCCGTGGTGATGATCTGAATTACTGTTCCAAGGTCTGCTGTAACCATGCCATTAAAAATATCCTCAAGATAAAAGAGATCAACCCGGCCTCCCAGATTATCGTCCTTTATCGGGATATGCGTACCTACGGATATGCCGAAGATGCTTATCTTGAGGCTCGCAAGAAAGGTGTTATCTTTATTCCTTATGAGGTTGATCGCAAACCGGAAGTGAGCCAGAAATCAGGGAAGGTACAGGTTGATTTCTTTGATTCCATCATGCAGGAAGAGGTGAGTTTCAATCCTGATCTGGTAGCTCTTTCTGTGGGTGTTGTTCCTGACGGTACCGCTGAACTTTCCAAGATGTTGAAGCTGCCTGTTACTGCCAATGGTTTTTTCCTGGAGGCTCATGTCAAGCTTCGCCCTGTTGAGCTGGCAGTGGAGGGTGTCTATGTCTGTGGACTTGCTCATGGACCGAAACCCGTCGATGAAACAATCGTCCAGGCCCAGGCCGCTGCTGCTAAAGCTGCCATTCCTCTGGTTAAAGGCTACGTCAAAGTGGATCCTATTGTTTCCAGTGTGGAAAAGGATGCCTGTATTGGTTGCGGCATCTGTGTCAGCCTCTGTCCTTATGGAGCCATCCAGATGATAAAGGTGGATAAGAAACGAAAGGCCGAGACCATCTCTGCCTCATGTAAGGCGTGCGGGATTTGTGCCTCTCACTGTCCGACTTTTGCCATATCCATGGGTGGCTTTACCAATGAGCAGCTTGTTTCTCAAATTGAGGCTTTTGGTAATAAAAAGGTCGAGGAAAAGGTCGTGGCCTGAAACTGTATTGATTAAAGAGGGAGACAATGAGTGATTCCCTCACTTGTTTGACAACTTAGTAGAATGAGTAGCAACTGTTTAGACGCTTGTTTCCCTTAAGGGGTACTAAAAAGAGTCTTTTAGAGTTAGAGATATATGGAGAAGAACTAATGTCAGAGAACACTTTCAGCCCAAAGATTCTTGGGTTCCTCTGTAACTGGTGCTGTTATGCGGCCGCAGATGCAGCGGGAGTTTCACGCTTCCAATACCCGCCAAACCTTCGCACTATCCGGGTGATGTGTACCGGCAGGATTGACCCTTCCTTTGTCCTTAAAGGCTTTCTGGAGGGGGCTGACGCCATCTTCAGCGGCGGCTGACAACTTGGTGAATGTCATTACCAGGTCGGTAATTATGATGCAATGGGAATGGATGCACTGGTAAAAAAGGTGCTCAAAGATGTTGGGATCCGAGAAGAGCGTTTTAGTCTGCAATGGGCATCTGCTGCCGAGGCCCCTCGTTTCGTCCAGTTGATTACAGAATTCACCCAACAGATGAAAGAACTTGGCCCAATTGGTGAGGCGGAAGGGCTCTCTAAGGAAGAGGTTCATGAAAGAATCTCCAAGGCCCTGGATGCCGTATCCAGTCAAAAGGTTCGTGTCAGTTTTGGTAATGCCGCAAAAGCTGTTCGTAAAGACGGCATCTGGACCAACGAACACATCAGTGAGATTATCAATACAAAGATGGAGAAGTCTCTCGCTTCGTTGAGTAAGTAAAGACTTTTATCAAGAAGTAAGCAAAGAGCCCTGTTCCTTTTGATTGAGGGACAGGGCTCTTTGTCGTTTAGGATTAAGTCGTCTTATTGTGAGGGTAGCGGCGGCGTGGTCGAATGTTGTACTGGTGATTGGCTTGACGTTGCGGTTGGCCAGACTTGACCAGACAAGACAGGCCCCCAAAAGCATATGAGCCTGTGGTCATGGTCTGTCCATGTAATATAAACAGTAGCCGCATCACCTTGGGTTTGCTAATCAGCTCAATGCATTTGTTTTACTTTTACTCTTTGACCCACTTCCAGGCATCCTTAATTTTTAACGGTTCAAAATGTTTTTCACTAATGTCAACCAGTTTTGCGAAAGGGCTATCTAATGCAATCAGCCACTTGTAAACGCTGCTCTTTGTAACAATAGCAATTTTATTGATTTGTTTCATATGTGTCAGAATCCATTTCAGGTCTTCGATGCCAGCCTCAACACCCCATCTGGCTTGCTCTCCTAAAATAACCAAAACACTTACTTTGTCATGTTTTGCAATTTCCTTTTCAATTTTTGCTATCCATTCCTTTTCCATCTCCAAGCTCACCTTGCCAGTAACTTCAAAACCTAAAACCGGACTTTCACTTTCTGGTAATTCTGTAATCATTTTATTCTCTTCTGTTGAGTTGATTAAGTGTTATGAGTCTACCAGGTTATTGTCAGGCAATTTGCCCCGATAAGTTAATAACAAGATTGTACATTGGGCGTTTTGTCATTTGTATTTATCAAAGTATAAAGGGGCAATCCCTGATTATCAGTGTCTCACAAATTATCGTCTAAAGCAAAAAAAAATCTGAGTCCGTATGAAGCTCAGCGACTTTTTTTGTCATTCCCGCAAGGCTGGAATCTAGGAGTTTAGCATGTAGATGGATCCCAGCCTACGCGAGGGTGACATTCCGAGTGCATTCGTTTTTTGATTTCTTTATCTTTAGGTTGCGCTTGTGTATATGGGTTTGCTGACGTGACCTCAATTCTCTTTAGGTCTTGTGTAAAATATTGTCGTACCATTAAGTAGTTAGGTGGCGTTGTGGCACATCGAATTGTTGACAAAACAGTTCATCACAATATAATATTCTTTAAAGGTAAATTTTTCTGGAGTAGGGGAAGGAACTACTGTTTTGTTATTGGTCAATGAGTGAAAAAGCATAGACAAATCTTTGTTTGTTGCGTTTCCACCATTCATATTATTGAATCATTGCTTGGCAACAGGCACTATTAGACTTTTATTTTTATAGTAAGCAACTTGGAATTTTTTTATTGTTGCTCAGGTGGCTAAGTAGTTGATTTGTTAAGAATAGAATGTTTGGGGTCGTTCGGAATAAGTTATAACGTGATTTGGCCTGTACTGGAGTATTTTCATAAATGATCGAGTTTTTTTGGTGAGATTGTTTACTGTCTTGGCAGAAATTCCTGAGGCCTTACCCGCAGGGGAATTATAAATATTTTTTTGTTACAACCTCTAGCCAAACTGAAATCCTGGAAGAGTCGAGAAAAGCAAAGTTTCCAACTGAGTATTGTCTAGAGTTACTTAAAGTTTTAATGCAGTGATATCAGTATCCGGACAGCATAACGAGTCCAAAGGGCAAATGAAAGTTCCAATTGCAGTGGGGTATTGTCGATCAACAGCTTTTGTAAAACATTCTCTTGTTCCTGTGAAAGAGTACGCTTTGCACCAAGTTGATGTTGTTTCATTCAGTGCTTGATAGCTTTAATTCCGCCACGTTGACATTTCTGCTAAATGGCCCTCTCTGATACCTGCTTGCACGTGGAACTGGGTCTCTTCAATCTTGGAGCAGTCACTATGGAAATTTCTGTTTCAGTGAATTGAAGCAGGATAAACAGGAACCGTATACGAGGCTTGTACATATGGCTTTGAGAGAGGCTGAGATGTGCGTAATTGGCCTCAGCATACTCAATTTTTTAACCACTGTATCAATATGCAAAAGAAACAATCGGTATCAGGTTCTGAGGGTGTTGTTCAGATAAAAACACCACCTCTATTGAAAGAAAAGATAATTCCAGATACTGCAAAAATATTAATCGCAGGCAATGAGCGCTGCTTTATAAAAAGCATGCAGAAACTCCTTGTTCAGCAGGGCTACGAGTCACACATTGCCCTGACTGTGCAGGAGACCGTTGCCCTGCTGAATCAGTATCGTTTCGAAGTGATAATACTCGATCTCAAGGTAGTGGAGATTGGTGGACTCCAGGCGATGGAGCATATAAAGAGTAAGCAGAGGACTAGCAAGCTTATCATGCTCAGCAATAATTCTATTTTTGATCAGGTTGTCTGGGCATTGCGTCAGGGGGCCAATGATTTTTTCAGAACGCCCTACTCACCAGACGAACTGCTCTGCTCCATTGACAAGATGCTGAGCAGGAAGGCAGTGGCCAAGAGAAGTCAGCGCAAGCATGACCAGCTGCTGAATTCGGAGATATTGCATCGTTTTATGATCAATAACTCACCTGATGTCATCTACTTACTCAATCAAGATGGGCAATTTTCATTTTTTAACAACCGGGTTGAAAAGCTCCTTGGTTTTTCTAGGGAAGAACTGCTGGGCAAACACTACAGCACACTGATTTCCCCTGAAGATCTGGAGAAATCCCGTTATGTCTTCAGTGAGAGACGAACCGGACAACGTGCTGCAAAAAATGTTGAACTTCGTTTGCAGCAGAAAAAGAATGGGGCATCCCATGTCTCTTTCAAGCCGTTGTATGTATATGTTGAACTTAATGCCATCGGAGTATATAGGGACAACAAAGAAAATCGGGAGAAGATTTTTCTTGGTACCTATGGAGTGGTACGGGATATTTCGGAACGTAAAGAAACGGAAAAGCAATTCCATCATCAGCTATATCATGATGCACTAACTAATCTTCCCAATCGAAGCTTATTTCAGGACCGCCTTCGCTTGGCCCTTATTCAGGCCAGGCGCTACAATCAATCTTTGGCTGTGATGTTTTTGGATATAGATGGATTTAAGGCTATTAATGACTCTTTTGGTCATGCTTTGGGCGATAAGCTTCTGCAGGTATTCAGTGTTCGTTTGAAGTCCTGCTTGCGGGAAGGCGATACACTGGCCAGAATCAGTGGCGACGAGTTTACTATTCTGATTCCCCAGGTAACCAGCCGTAAGGATACAAAGAAAATTGCTCAAAAAATTATAGAGGAATTTAAGGTTCCATTTAAAATGGAACGCATTGAAATTACAATCGGAGTCAGTATTGGTATTGCCCTAGCGCCGGGAGACAGTGATTCTGATGAGGAGTTGATTCAAAATGCGGATTTGGCCATGTACTACGTCAAGCATCACGGAAAAAATGGTTTCGCGTATTATGAGGATAGTGAACGCCAGTTAGATCATAGTTCTCCTCCTGGCGAGGGGGAAGAATATAAAGCTCCTTTGAAAAATTGACTCAAATGGACAGTAAAAACAAAATATACGATCGTCTGAAAAGGTCAAAAAACCTGCCTTCGCTACCCCAGGTATTGCTGAAGCTCATTGAAACCTGTGATAAGGATGATATTCATCTCTCTGAGCTTTCTCAGATTATCATTAAGGATCCCTCTATTAGTTCCAAGGTACTGACGTTAGTCAACTCATCCTACTTTGGTTTGAACAACATATTTTCAAACCTTGATCAGGCTGTATGTTATCTCGGCGCAGATACAATTAAAAATATCTCAGTTACGGCCTCTGTGGAACAGGTCTTCAGCAAACTACAGAAAAACGATCAGTTTTCAATGAGTCGTTTTTGGTGGGATTCGTTTACCACTGCCATTTATGCTAAAAGAATTGCTCGGCAAATAGCTTATGCGAACGTGGAAGAGGCCTACCTCGCCGGTCTGCTACACGATCTCGGCGAGTTGTTATTGTGGATGAATTTCGCTGAAGAATGTATGACGGTTCACGATCTTGTCACTGGTGGAATGGACCACTGTCGTGCTGAAGAAGAACAGATCGGAATTAATCACTGTGAGGCTGGTGCCTGGCTGGTAAGGCAATGGAAATTGAATTCTTTTATTGCAGATACGATTCTGTACCATCATGCCTCTCTGGAGCAGATTAAAGGTGCTTTTCCGTTAGTTAAACTTGTTTATCTTGCTGAAAAATGTTGTCAGGTCGGAGATGGAGATTATGAGTCAATTTATGATGTAGGCGGTGAGCTTCTTGGTCTGGGAACAGATCAGATGGATGAAGTGAGAAGCGGTGTCGATGAGGAAATAAAAGAAGTTGCCGTGAGCCTTGGAATAAAAGTAAAGCCACCATCAGAAAAATCTGATGAAAAAATACCTGAGTCAACTGGACATGATCTTGACCTACTTCGTCAGGTTAAAAATTACTCTTTGCTCCATGGGCTTCTAGGGGGGCTGGTTCAGGCAGAAAGCAGAGATGCAATTTTCAGAGTCATAGAGGAGGCTCTCAATATCCTCTTTGACGTTAAAACGATCTTCTTTTTTCTGCACGATTTTGAGCAGCAAAAAATGTATGGCTGTGGGTCAACTGTCAATCGGTATAGTCAACAGTTGCATAATCTTGTCCTTTCTGCTGAAAAGGGCACGAGTCTTCTCGTTAAATCAATGCTGGAGAAAGAAACAATCCCCAGCCTGCAGGCTGTAGATTGTCATCTGGACAGCCTGGCAGATTCTCAATTACTTGAAGCTGTTGGCGGTAAGGGAATGCTTTATGTCCCAATGAACGCTAAAAAAAGATCGGTTGGTGTTATAGTCATCGGGCTGCCAGATATCCCCGGCAATAATTTGAACAGTCAGGCTGAGTCCGGGCTTTTACAGTTGTTAGCCAACCAGGCTGCAATATCTCTTTATTTGGATGAGGTAAAGAAAAAGCAGGCACAGAAAATACAAGCTGCCCGCCTGGCAGTAGCTACCATGGCTGCTGCGAAAGTTGTGCATGAGGTCAATAATCCTCTTGGTATTATCAGAAATTACTTGAAAATTCTTGAAATGAAATTGCCGGAAAAGGATTCGCTTATTAAAGAGCTAACCATCCTGGATGAGGAAATAAAACGTATTTCAACGATTATTCAGCAGCTAGATGATTTTTCCACCCCGGTCAAACACAGCTTTGAGTTGACGGATATAAACGCCTTGCTTTCCAATTTACTGAGTATTCTTTCCAAATCTGTTTTTTACTCTTCCCGGCTCCATGTTCATTTTAAACCCGATCCTGATTTGCCGACTATCATGACGGATGCAGGAACCATAAAACAAATCACCATCAATCTGGTGAAGAATGCCGCAGAAGCAATGAAAGACGGTGGAAATGTATATATCAAGACTAGCGTAAGGGCAGCAGATGCGTCTGTTAAGGTGTATGAGGAAGGTGAGATGCGAGACAGCATTGAACTCACTGTCCACGATGACGGCCCCGGCTTACCTGAGGATCTTTTGTCTCAACTGTTTGAACCATTTACCAGCACAAAAGGAAAGGGGCATTCAGGGCTGGGGCTTTCCATTGTTCGCACTCTTGTCACAGAGTTGAAAGGGTCAGTGACGTGTCAGAGTGATAAGAAAAATGGTACACGTTTTACTATTTCTTTACCAATCACACAGAGGTCAGGTGATCTGTTAATCTAGATCTCTGGACACTGAAAATTCTGACAAAAATAACTTTGGTTTTATTTTCTACGCAGTGCAATAGGTGCCAAGATGAACGTTTTAGCACGAATTCTTCTCGTTGATGATGAACCCCGTTTTTGTGAAAGTTTATCAGGAATTCTAAATCTGTCCGGCTACCTGGTGACAACCGCCCAGAGTGGAGAAGAGGCGATTGGATTTTTGACAAAGGATGTTTTTGATCTTCTTCTCCTGGACGTGGAGTTACCGGACATGCTCGGTTATCGGATAATGGACAGTCTGAAGGATGAGAATGTCGGGGCAGTTACGATTATGTTGACCGGCAATGCTGCTGTGGAAACAGCCATAGAGGCCTTAAAGAAGGGTGCCTATGACTACTTGAAAAAGCCTGTAGATCATGATCTGCTTTTCAAAACTATTGGAAAAGCACTGGTGCATAGTCGTCTGGAAAAGGCTTTAAGGGTCAGCGAGGAGCGATCAAAAACTATGGCTGAGGCATCCTGGGAGGGGATTGTGATTCATGACAAT
This sequence comes from Desulfocapsa sp., assembly GCA_030145625.1. Taxonomy (GTDB): domain Bacteria; phylum Desulfobacterota; class Desulfobulbia; order Desulfobulbales; family Desulfocapsaceae; genus Desulfocapsa. Next base: position 42,659 of record JAQYVF010000034.1, read on the forward strand.
GGTCAGTTACTTGATGCCAATAGGCAGTTTTTTGATATGTTTGGCTATCAGGAAAATGAACTTCTCGGTGAGCAGATATTGGATAAAATCGTCTCTATAATGTCCCTACCTGAGGTGAGTTTAAGAATTGAAAATGATATTATTGGATTCCACGAGGCCATAGGTGTCAAAAAGGATGGAACGGAATTTCCCATTGAGACCAGTAGCAGGCATATGGAATACCGGGGAAAGAGAGTACGGACCTGTGCTATTCGGGATATTACCGAAAGGGTCAAGGCTGAACAGGAAAAAGTTGAGCTTCAGAAGCAGCTAGCCATTAGCAATAAGATGGAAATCCTGGGATTAATGGCCGGTTCTGTTGCCCACGACTTGAATAATATTCTATCCGGAATAGTGACTCTGCCTGAATTGTTGTTAATGCGAATGGATGAAAATCATGAGTACAGAAAAACTATTACGCTTATACAGGAGACAGGCCAGATGGCGGCATCCGTTGTTTCGGATCTGCTAACTGTAGCAAGGGGAGCTACTGCTGAAAAGTGTGTATGGGATCCGAACATTCTTGTAAAGAATTATGTGGCGACTGCCAAGGAGAAAGCACTTGACTCCCAGCTGCAAGATATTGATGTGAAGCTTGATTGTGAGTTCGGATTGTCAAATATCTATTGTTCTGCAGTGCATATTAACAAAATTCTGATGAATCTGATTGGTAATGCAGTAGAAGAGACTGAAGGAAAGGGCACGGTTGTGATCAGTACAAAAAATATCTCCCTTAAGCATCCTTTTGTTGGCTATGAGCCTATAGCGGCTGGAGATTATGTTGTCATCAGTGTCTCAGATGACGGCCCTGGAATTCAACAGGAAAACATAAAAAAAATATTTGAACCCTTTTATTCCAAAAAACAAATGGGAAGGAGTGGAACCGGCCTTGGATTAGCCATAGTCTGGAACACAGTTCATGACCATGGTGGTTTTATTGATGTGCAAAGTGATGATGGTGGTACCACCTTTAACCTTTATTTTCCTATAACAAAGAAGGCTGCCGAGGAAGAGAAAGAGCTGCCCTCAATTGAACAATACAGGGGATGCGGAGAAAAAATACTGGTGGTGGACGACCAGGAAACACAGCAACGGATTGCCCGTGATCTTCTGGATGGTCTTGGCTATAAGACTGAGACAGTGGGCAGTGGAGAAGAGGCCGTTAACTATATAAGGACGAATGAAGTGGATTTGATTGTCCTTGATATGATCATGGATTCCGGTATTAACGGGCGTCAAACATATGAAGAAATCCTGAAGATAAATCCCAAGCAACGAGCCCTGATAGCCAGTGGTTTTGCAGAGAATGGTGAAGTCAAACAAACCCTTCTTCTAGGGGCAAGTCAGTTTGTCAAGAAACCGTATGGCCTGGCTCAGATGGGACAGGCAGTGAAGCAGGCGTTATCTTGGATGTGAATGGTGTCTTTGCAAGATGCCCATCCGTCAGGACAGCAGTAGCTTGATACAGGTTTTCCCAAACTG
>JAQYVF010000111.1 GCA_030145625.1 Desulfocapsa sp.
AATTGAAGTCGGATATCAGCAAACACATTGCCCTCCCAGTTGTTATATCCGCTTGAGCCATCATACGTGTCATTATAGAAGATCCCACCTATTTTAACTGCAACAGAAGATCCTGGAGTCGCATAACTATTTCGACTAACGGATACAGTCGAACTGAGATAATTAGTGATATTCTCAGTTACCACATTACATTTGGTAGCTAGCCAGGAGTTAGCACCATACAAGTCTAACCATAATTGACCATTTCTGATCTCACCTCTCTGACAATCTTTCCATTTTGTTAAATCGATTTGGTCCCCATTAAAAGTGTCGTAATATGGGGATGCAGCAACGCCAATTGAAAAAAAACAAAAAAAGTATACGAAAAAAGAAAAGAATATTTTGCAAAACATTATGTTCTCCTCATGCGCACTAAACAAAAAAACCGGACCACCTTTTACTAAGGCAACCCGGCTATCTGTTGAAGACCCGTAGCTTTCCGTCCCTATCTACCAATAGGTTTGGCTTTATCTATATGTGATCACGTATTATATCATATTTTTCTGACTATTTGAAGGAGTCTCGCAAAGCCAAAAGCGGCCCCCTTTTCCTTTTTATATAAAAAGAGTTGTGGAGACCACATTAATCAGCTGCGATCATTCGATTTCTGGGAAATCTCGTGGGGCTGATTCGCTTGAAAAGAGGTATGGTCAGGGCTGGAGTCGTAGTGCTTATCTCGAACACCCATAAGTCAATTCCGACCCCATTTATGCCCTTTTGTATTTCCGACTTCTCGGGGGATTTTGTGAGAAGTTGGGGTTAGTCGGAAATGATTTTGAAAGAGAGTTTCACACGTGCCCGAAAGATAGATCCTTTGCCAGTCTCATCAATCTTCATGTCCAGGGTAACAACTTCGGCAATACGCAGGTCGCGCAGGCTCAGTCCGGCGGACTTGACCGCATTCTGGGTAGCTTCTTCCCATGAAACTGGACTTGACCCTACCATTTCGATGATTTTGTAAACACTTTCAGACATTAAAGTTCTCCTTGGTTTAGGTTAGGGGTAAATTTTGCTGAACACACTACCTTCTGAAGGTTATTTGGTCTGTTGTAAGTAAACTAACTAAAAATATGAATGCGATGTTTGGGGAATTGAGTAGATATAACAGACCATACAGTATGGTATAATATAGGTTAGGATAACTGAAGGGAAATATATGATGCCTACTTAATATTGCAGATTGGGGGAGTGACTATTGTCGGCTTTAATGATCAGATGCAATTTCGGGGACGTAATCTGCAATAATCCATAACTGTTTTTTACCCGCCCAACTCCACATCCTCTATATCTGACTCCTCTCAGAAGTGACAGCCAAGTTCTTCTATCTAACGACCACAGTTCAAAAACTTTTCTGGTGCAGGAAAAAACCCCAACTGCTTCTTGACTTCCTGCTTAATCCTCAGTAAACGTAGCACCATCATGAAAACTGCATAAACACATATCATCTCGTATTGAATCCGATACAAGGAAGCGGTGAGATATTACACCTCAATGAGGTGAAGTGCGTCCTCATAGGAAAGCCTTCTCCAGGGGTACTTTCTCAGCGCTGTCCTCCAATCAATCTAGTTTCAACAAACCGGCAATATAATTGACAGGTGTGGTTTTTTCCGCATTTCTATAATGAACCGGTGAAAAGAGGTTTTCATGAAAATCAAAAAACTGCTTAAGACAGCACAGAAGCCGGAAGTTTACACTCCGGGAACCGCCTTGATGTGGGTGGATGAGTATATATCTACACAGCTTCTTGAGACACATCTGAATCAAGACATAGAACTTGCCAGTAGAAAAGAAACCACCATCGCTTCAACGGTTGAATGGATTTTGAAGAAGGTGCCGGGAGACGAGTTGACTATTCTCGATCTTGGATGTGGTCCGGGCTTGTACACTGAGAAGTTTGCCCAAAAGGGACACTGTGTCACGGGCATGGATTTTTCTTCGAACTCCATCCGTTACGCAAGAGAATCTGCCGGTAGGAAAAAGTTGGATATCTCCTACAAGCAGCAAAACTATTTGGAGCTGGAAGAAGAAAACAGATATGATCTTATACTGATGATCTTTACCGATTTCGGTGTTCTGCCTCCTGACCAGCGGAAAACACTCCTTTCCAACATTTACCGTGCCCTGAAACCGGGAGGGAAATTTCTTTTTGACGTGCTGAATGAAAATTCCCCCGTAAAAGAATCAGGAGCAAAGGAGTGGGAACTGTCGAAAAAAAAAGGCTTCTGGAGAAACAGTCCCTATCTGGCATTTACAGAATCTTTTTATTATGAAAAGCAGAAAGTAACTCTGAATCAGCATATCATCATTGATGAAACTGAAGAAGTGGCTGTCTATCGATTTTGGATACATACTTTTTCCCATGCGGATCTTGAAAGCATTCTCGAGTTGCAGGGATTCCACACTACGGAATGTTATGATCACGTCATTCCCGATTGTGACATGTACCGATCTGAAGATGTAACCTTTTGTGTTGCAGGTAAATAAAAAAACTCCTGGCCCGGCGCCTCTCAAACAGGTGCCGGGGCATAGGGGGAATTATCTTATTTTAAAAAATTTTTCAAGCGCTTACCGCAAATAACATGAAAGTTGCCAACTCAGGCATCAAACAGCTGAATAATCCTCAAAACCCTGAACAACCACTGTATATTCAGGATCTTCCATAATATCGACACGGATGAGTTTGTCAGCTTTGTCGATCAATTTTCGACAATCCGGGCTGAGGTGAAACAGGCAAATTCTTTTTCCTGACTGCTCATATTTTTTGGCCAGCTGGTTGATGGCCTCAATGCCTGAGTGGTCGGCAACTCGCGATTCCTTGAAGTCGATAATTATCCGATCAGGATCATTTTCCACATCAAATTTACTGTTGAACATTTGTACCGAACCAAAGAAAAGGGGGCCGAATATCTCGTAATGTTTCACCCCTTTTTCATCAATATGCTTTCTCGCCCTAATGCGCAGGGCATTTTCCCAGGCAAAGACAAGGGCCGAAACAATGACCCCGGCAATAACGGCTATCGCCAAATCAAACATGACGGTTAACACCGTAACCAGAACAATTACCAAGGCGTCTGCCAGGGGGATTTGATCGATAACACTAAAGGTACTCCAGGCAAATGTGCCAACAACAACCATGAACATGAGGCCGACAAGCGCGGCAATGGGGATCATCTCAATATATGTCGAGCCAAACAGAATGAAGACAAGCAGGGATAATGCCGCAACAACTCCTGATAACCGCCCCCGCCCTCCTGATTTAATATTGATGATACTTTGACCGATCATTGCACAGCCACCCATACCGCCCATAAAACCGTTGACAATATTTGCTGTTCCCTGGGCGATACTTTCTTTGTTGGCATTGCCGTGGGTATTGGTCAGGCCATCAATAAGGTTCAGGGTCATCAATGATTCAATCAAGCCAATTGCCGCTATAATGGCGGCATAGGGGGCGATAAAATAAAGGGTTTCAAGGTTAAAGGGGATAAACGGCACATTAAAAACAGGGAGTCCGGCCTCAATGCCACTGCCACCATTACTCTGTACAAATGAGAGGACCGTTTGGGTATCTATCCCAACAAATATTACCAGTAACGCTACTGAGACAATGGCCACGAGAGCAGCAGGTATCTTGGTCGTAATTTTAGGAAAGAGATACAGGATAGCCATGGTCAGGGCGACCAGGCCCAGCATGGTATATAATTGGGATCCTTGCATCCATGAGCCGTCAACCTTGAACATTCCCAGTTGAGCTGTAAAAATCACTATTGCCAGGCCATTCACAAAACCCATCATCACCGGATGCGGTATCAGTCGCACAAATTTTCCAAAGCGAAACACGCCTGCCAATATCTGAATGAGCCCAGCCAGCAAAAGAGTAGCAAAGAGATACTGTACGCCTGCTCCCTTACCACCCATCTCCGTGCCTATTTTTACCAGAGAAACCATGACAATGGCTGTCGCGCCGGTGGCCCCGGATATCATCCCTGGCCGGCCTCCTATTATCGAGGTGACAATTCCCATCATAAAAGCCCCATAAAGCCCTACGATGGGCGAAAGGCCTGCAATAAAGGCAAAGGCAACCGCTTCAGGAACAAGGGCAAGGGCAACAGTCAGGCCGGAAAGAACATCGTCTTTGATGGAGCCTGTTTTCTTTTCTATTAATTTAAATCTTTTCATATGTTACTGACATCTTACGTGCTCTTACCACTGGCAATGTGGCACTAGGCCTGCATTGAGTAAGCTGAACACTTTGAAGGTATACCGTATGGATAAAGGTGTTTATAAAAGGTAACAGCGTTGATCCGGAGAAATCTCGACAGCCGCATTTCTACAAGCTGGACTTACACAGCACCGTTGGCACCAATAAGTCCATAGCAGCTAGCAGAGATATATTTAAGGGTACCTTGAAAAATTAGAATTTTCGTTCAAAATCGAGGCATGAGAGAAATTTTACCGCAGGCATATAGTTGATATTCCGAGGATAATATTTTTCTCACAACGAAGAGTTTGGGCGAAAAGGCAATTTTGCAAGGTGGCCTTAAGAATTTACGTCTTGAAAGATGACCCTCTAGCACAGGAGAGGGTTGAGTTGGTGGCGTTTGTCATGATAAACGCCTCTCATTTCTTGATGAACCAGCTTAAAGAAGACAATTATTAAAAAACAAAAAGCCACAGGGAATCCCTGTGGCTTCGAGAAGGAGTCTATATAGCTTATTGTCGGCCTAAGGGCAATGACTTTCCACATTCAAGACAAAATGGGCTGTTGTCAGAGTTTTCCTGTTTTTAGAACGATTGCTTGGCTTGATCAGCCACCGTGTTAGATTCGTGCTTTTTTTTTGTTTGATAATAGTTGGTTAGCAAATAATGAAATTACAAAAAGTGTTTTCTGGTCCAGGAAACAGTATCTTTAATGCTCTGTTTTATATCCATTGCCTTCCAGCCAAGTTCGTCTCTCGCTTTCTGGCTTGAAAATTTTGCATGTTTGCCTAATGTTTCGTTTATCATGTCCAAAGTTAAAGTTCTTTTGCCTGTAAACACACTGCCGCACCAATCAAAGAAGGAAACTATTTTGAGTTGATTTAATGAAATCTCCTTTTCCGGTATAACAATGTCGCGATCAAGTTCCTTAGGGTGCCTTGAAAAATTAGAATTTTCGTTCAAAATCGAGGCATGAGGAAAATTTTACCGCAGGTGCCCTGCAAGAAATACCCTTGGGGTGCATATATTAGATATTCCGAGGGAAAGATTTTCCTCATAACGAAGAGTTTGGGGGAAAAAGCAATTTTGCAAGGTAGCCTTTAATCAATTGCAGCACTTTTTTGCAACTCCCTGGAAAAAAATATTGTCCCGCTGAAAGACGTGATTCAATTACATCCTTACAGGAAACTTGGTAAATTAAAAAAAATATTTGTCGCCACTTCCTGACAAGAACATTGGCGACCGATGTCTGCCAGCTTATTGCATGCAGGCCCAAAAAACATTCGCAACAGACAAAAACTCTGCCCTACGGATGTTTTTTGGCCTACACCTCGCACGGTCTCGCAGCTTCCCTTTCTCTATCCACAACATGCAGCAACTCCTCGCGAGAACCTTTCTAAACATTGCCGAGACATTTATTGGTACAATAACGTGACTAAACGGATTTTATCTCTCCCCGGATAACCGAGGATGACAGTGCGGTAAAATCTACCTCTGGAGTTAGCCCCTAAGGAATCAAGTAAAGCCAAGAGCGGGCTTGCTCCTTTTTCGTGTCTTAGTTTCTGAGAGTACTAATCTTGCCGGAATTAATAAAAATAATTGTTGCTAATGATCCTGTTACTAGTTAGAAGGTGAACAGCTTGAGGCCTTATTAATCTGTCAGGGTTTATTGGGTATTGGGGGCTGTTTTTTATCCAATGAACTGTGTATTTAATTTTCCGGAGCACGATTTATGAAAAAAATGATTGGATTCTTTCTCTTTTTTCTGAGTTTTTCAGTTGCATTGGCAGTTGCCGGTGAGACGGACCGCCCAGACTGCCAGGTGTGCGGCATGTACATTGATCAATACCAAAAGACGGCAGGCAAACTTGAATATAATGATGGAAAAGTAGTCCAATCTTGCGGGTTGGCCTGTCTGCTCCGGCTTGTGGAAGATGCCGGAGGGCCTGATGCCTTTAAGGCACTTTTAGTCAAAGACTATTTGTCTGGAAATACGGTGTCGGCCCAGGATGCGGTTTATGTTCTTTCCAGTAAAATCGTTCCTGATATGCTGCCAAGCATTATTGCCTTTCAGGATAAAAATGAAGCCCAACATTTTCAGGACTTGTACGGTGGAACGATTATCACCTTCTCCCAGGCTCTACTGACAATTTCTCCTACAGCCATGACCATGCCGGTCCGTATCAAGACGGCAGTTTTGCCGGCAAAAGGATCATCTGGAATTGGTATCGGCATCATGCAAATGAAAATGGATACTGTTAAAATTGGTTCAAGTTCGGTTGATACCGACGATTTTATCAGTCGTCCTGGGCAGATGATGGGACCTAAAGAAATGAAGTCCACCGGAACTATGCTCATGGGTACGTATGGGCTCACCGATACTCTGGCTTTGAATGTTAGTGCCTCATATCTGAAAAAAGAGATGGAAATGTATATCATGGGAGGAAAGAAAACTCTTAAAGAAGAAAACAGCGCACTCAGCGATATTTCCACCTCCTTGCGCTATAATTTTTTTAAAAGTACCTATTACAATCATTTTGCCACTCTGCTTGTTGAATGTAGTATCCCAAGCGGAGATTTTGATGAGAAATATCTCTCCCAGCCCGGTCTGCAGACAGGGACGGGGGATTTTACTTTTGGAGGTGGACTGCTCTATACCTACCGTTACCAGGATATGTGGTTGCATACCATGGCCGGTTACACTCAAAAGCTGGAAAATAGCGACAATTTTAAGTTTGGTGATGTCACCCGCTTTGGAGTGGCGCTGCACTATACGCCAAATTACGATTTAATGGTCGGTATGGAGGTTGATGCGGCTCATTATGACCGAAATGAAATTAATGGGGCTGAAGTGGGCAACAGTGGTGGCACAAGAACCATGCTCACCGCTGTGACGGATTGGCGTTTTCTCACGGCACTTGGTGGAAACTTTAGCCTCCGCCTGACTGGCGGTCTGCCCCTGTATGAAGATCTCAACCATACACAAGTGATGGGTATGGAGGCGGTGCAACTCGGCGGGGGCTGGTTCGGTAGTCTGTCTTTGAGTTTCAAGCGTCGCTATGCCAGTCATTCAACTGCTAGCCATTAATGCATAGGTGTACCTTGAAAAATTGCCTTTTCTCATGACCTTGAGCCAAAAGGCTAATTTTTCAAGGTACCGATAAGACTCCTCTCCGAATCTTCCAAAAAGGGTCAGATGTAATTGCTGATTAACCAGACAACTGCGACACCTTGACAGGTGAATTCACCTACAATAACTCGAATAAACCGATTGCATTTTCCCAGAACAACCGAGAACGACGGTGCTGTAAAATCTACCTCTGATATTAGACCCAAAGGGGTTAAGTAAAGCCAAGAGCGGACTTGACCCGTGTTCCGCTTATACCTCCCAAGGTTACGGATTTATCTCGGCACGATTATTGGCTTGTTATGTGACACAACGGATCTTAACTGGGGCTCCCTAACCTGGAGATTGTCCATACCAGTTGTAGAAGAGCACGATTTCTCCTTTGTCATTCCACCTAATGTGAAGGGCGTTTTCCATGGAAGTAGATCCAATTCTAACCCGCACGACCATTGCGGCTGAATTTGACTCCACGTCGATGGTCCTGTCCGTATACTCAACCACCATGTCTACTACGTTGGAGAAGAAGTCCTCATAGATCCTCCGGATTCCTTCTCGATCAGTCTCCCTTTTCGTATTCCAAGGATTGGTGGGATCTGTTCCCACACCATGCACAATATGATCAAAACGTTCGGCGAACAATTGTGAAACGGCGTCTGGTCTTCGATCCCTGACGGCCTTTGCATATGCTTCGATCCGGTCATTTATCTGTTCACGCGTTGTCACGTTATCTCTCCCCTGTATCTCAGATTATATTATACCCAACCCAAATCCTTGTACGGCCGGTAGTTTATGGAAATGCTTCCTTTACATTGATAGTTGGTACAATTGCATAACAAGTTATTATCCGGAAACTGGATATCCTTCCAGCTGAAGACGATTAAATAGGAAATCTCCATTTAACCATCTCGTTTCTAACTGGATATCATGCATTGTGTGAGTGATAACAAGAAACCGACTATCGTTCATTATATGATACGCAAATGGGGCAGATTTGTTTAAGTATATCTTTCGCTGTAACAATAGATCTGTCACCTTTTCTTTGTTCATGTTTTAAGACAGTTATCGTGGACTGACCCCATTATGGCATTGTTCCGCAGAGCTATAGAGTGGCAGAATCCTCATTGTTACTCAGGCAAGCCTCCCCCAGCCAGAAATCCTGCTCTCCCGAGGGTGAGAATAGCAGTGGTGCTATCATCAGCCTTCCCAGGGAAAATATAACGCCAGCGGGTTTCGCCATCAGCACTAATGTTGACCACACTAGCTTCTTTTTTCCAGGCCCCAGAAGTATCCTGACTATACATCTGCCCTCCTAGCAAACAACCACCGTCTTCCGTAACAGCCAGACTCTTGGTCATCATATGGCGAAAATCGGTTGTCCATTTTTGTTTTCCTGCTGGCGTAAAACTGACCAGCTTGGTGGCCCAGCTGGAAAAGAGCCTCCTGCTCAAGTCCTTGGGTACATACATCCCGGCAAAAAAAAGTCCCTTAGGGGCAGCCCCAACAATGCCCGTGCTGAGATGAAAAATGTCACTGTGCCATAGATCCCGACCCTGATTATTAAGCTTCATCACCCGAGTTTGTATCATTTTCCCAGGGATAAAAGAATCTATTGTCATGAGGTAATTATCCGTATCATACCGAATGAGGCTGCGACAATGATCCATGCCAGGTGTATCATGGACTTTTGTCCACTTGACAGTACCCCTGTTATCAATTTTCACCAACCAGCACCCGCCGTTATCGCCATAAGACCAACTACTGGCAGCAAGTAACAAGTCATTGCCATCAACAATTCCAGTGTCAGCACGCTCTACCTTAGAACCGCCATAGGACTTAAGCCATTGTTGTTGGCCTGAGCTGTCCACATATTTGACAAACAGGTCATAACCGCGTCCATTATACGGTTCGGAAAACCAGTCGCCATAGAGGAAAGAACCACCGGCATTATCGAAACCAGCATGTTTGCTCCCTCCATTCAAACTGGGAAACTTCTGCAAATTAAGAAGTTTCCCCTGTTGAGTCAGGACTATTTCCCAGCCCTCTGCCGACCAGCCAAAGAGTTTGCGGGAATTGGCCTGTGCCACGTATTCGCCCTGATCCGTTTCCTGCAAAGAATTTATATTGATGAACCCTGGAAAAGATTGGGACCATAGCTCTTGTCCCTGGGAGTCCAACCGTGTAATCCAGGCACCTTTCTGTCCAGTCGCGGAAATTTTGTTCAAGGTAAAACCGGTAAGAAATGGAAGCATCTCCTGTTCTAATTCTACAGGCTTTTCTCCCTGAAGATAGCGCTGGCTGAAAGCGAGCTTGATGAGAAGAGAACCGGAATTAGATCTTGATGCATGAGGATGAGTAAAATAGAGATCAGTGCCGGTAAGAATAAAAGTCTTTCCCGGTGCATATTTCACCTCCTTATCTTCAACAGTGAAATCAACTCGAACAGCAGTTACACCTTGGACTTCAATGGTCCGAAAAGTCTTAGAAACAGGAGTAAATCGTTTATACCGCAGGGAGAATTCGGCCTCAACCCTGGATTTGAACTCTTCGCTGGTAATGTTTTTTTCAGGTCGGTATCCGGTTTCAACAAAGGCTATAATCGTATGGTATTTCCCAGCCGGAGTCTTTTTGATCAGATCGAGACGCTGTTGGGAGTGGATCCCCTGATACCAATTGTTGCCGTTTGGCACCTTCACACTCAGCCCCTGAAGCTGGATCAAACTTTGCGGCAGCACAAGGATAGAAGGAGTGCCAAGGTTTGGCTTCATTAAACAGCCTGGCAACAGCATAAAGATCAATGCAAGGCAACCTTGTTTCAGGAAATGCATGGAACCTCCTCTTCCCTACCTAAGAATCATGTATTATTTTCTGAGCACCGGGTAGGGCATGAGCCTTGCGGCTCCCTTCCCCCTCAGAACCGTGCGTGATAGTTTCCCATCACACGGCTCAAGCAGCTCAAAGGTTCCCCTTAAGATGGTTCCTGTAATTAGATTTATAGTTACTTCACGATACACATAGACTGTCAATGTAGCCGAAGCCTAAGGGCGCCCCAGCCGTAAGGCCGTCTCTAGCTTTCCCTTATACCACTGATTCAGACTATTTCCTCATGAAGAGCCACCAGTTAGATTTCAGCCTCCTTACGGAGTCAGGAATGTTTCATCCGATATTCCCATCATTACAATGAGGCTTTCGCTTCTTCGTAACCTCTCGATCCAGACCTCCGACAGCTTGCCTTACGGTTAGCCTGCTCAATATTCCGAGCGAAGGACCTGGGTGCCACGTTCCTCGTTTTTACCTTAACGGACAACTTAGGCGGAACTTGGACGCTGGTAAGAATTTGAGTTCCGTGCAGGGACGTTATTAACCTGCAACCTATCCAACATGCGCAAACACTAGGAAGTGACGTGGTCCAGTAAAAGTGGACAGTTTTTTAAGCAGCTTTTTTCAATTCCCACCGTTTCTCAAATTCTATCGGGTGCAAATATCCCAGGAATGAGTGCAGTCGATGGCTGTTATAAAACATTTCGATGTAGTCAATAACTTCAGCTATAGCTTCTCGACGAGTAGAGAATATTTCTCTGAAAACCAACTCTGTTTTCAAAGTGCCGAAGAAACTCTCAGCAACAGCATTGACGCTCCTCAACAATCTCCTTTTCTGCTCATGCTGGATCTCATTCCATACAACCTAAGGACTCGTTGAAAGGCGTGGCTGCAATACTGGCTGCCCCTGTCAGAGTGGAACATGGCGCCTTTAATCGGTTTTACACGCCAGATGGCCATGAGCAGTGCATCAATTGCCAGCTGTTTTGTCATCCTGCGATTAAGAGCCCATCCAACTACGCGACGAGAAAACAGGTCAATCACAACCGCTAGGTATAACCACCCTTCCTTTGTCCAGATGTAGGTGATATCCCAAACTAGTACACAGCCTGGGGCGTTTGTTGAAAAATCGCGTTTCAAAAGATTCGGAGCTACCGGGAGATTATGTTTGCTATCTGTCGTGGCTTTGAACTTCTTTTTCGGCCTAGCCTCTACACCAGCTAATTTCATCAAAACCCCAGCTTTATGTTTACCACAAGAATTTCCACCTAATTGAAGCTGTTGAACAATTCGGCGGCTACCATAGGTGCCCCTGGACTTCTTATGGATTTCACGAACCCTTGACACCAGTCTCTCATGTTCTTTGTCTCTGGCCGAAGGCTCTCTGTTCCTCCAGTTATAATAACCGGTACGGCTAACCTCCATTACCTTGCACAACAAAACAATTGGGTATGCCTTCTTCACGGAATCTATGAATTCAAATCTTAGACTGATTCTTTCGCGCAGAAGGCGACCGACTTTTTTAAAATTTCCCTCTCCATTTTCAGCTGCGCATTTTCTTTCTTTAACCGCTTAAGTTCAGCCTGGAATTTTGCATTATCTGCTATAGATTGGCTATTCTCCGGGTTGCCATTACGGATCCATCTTCTAAGGAGACTGTCATGGACTCCTTAGTTTCTGGCAGCTTCTGTGACTTTGTATCCTTGTTCTGTAACAAGTTTTACAGCTTCTTCCTTGAATTCGTCTGAGTATTTCGTTCTCTTTTTTTTCGTCATCGGACACCTCCTCAGAGCAGTCTAACCGCTCTTAATTTTGTGTCCACTTTTTCTATACCACCTCAATATTGCGATACCTGGATACTTAAGACTGTTAAGAATAGAAGAACGCCTTTCAGTGCAAAACAAAAGAGCCTCTGTAAGAACCTTCGTCACTGATAAATTTTGTTTTTCTTGTGAAAAATTGAGGGCCATATATTCTAAACCTACCTCTAAAATCACCAGTTTACCTGGTGCATTGTTTTGTTACAAGAAGTATCTCAGGAATATCTTTGTAGTCATTCTTCAGCACTGAAGGAACATCGAGGCGTACGATGCCGGTCGTCGGATCATAATTCTTGCCGAATCGCTCGCTCGCCATTGCATCCATTAACGTCCGAATATTGTCTGGTGTTGCTTCGTCAAAACGCGGGTAAAAGAGCTGGCTGAATACCGGCAGTAGCCGATACGTTCGATAGCCCGATACCAACAGGAACCAGTACAGATGCTCGGTGTTGTAGTGACGTTGTAGCCAGGAAA
>JAQYVF010000165.1 GCA_030145625.1 Desulfocapsa sp.
ATGCATGTAGGCAAAGGTCTTTTTCATGCTTTTTTTGCCAAAGCGGGTGATGAGGTTGGCACTCATCAGTTTCATCTGTTCGCTCATAAACTCGGCTGGGATCATGGGGAGGTCGGCAACACCAAAGTCTTCTTCGTCGGGTATCTCGGCCGGATCGACTCCGGCAAAGGCGCTCATGTAGGCGTGGAGATCAGTGATGGGCGAGTTGGCGATCAGGGCCTTGATCCTCGGTTCATGGGCCGTGGCCCGTGTGGCAAAATAGCCGCCAAGGCTGATTCCGAGTAGTGCCGTTCGGTTTGGGTCTCCCTTTTTCCGGGCATCGAGCCAGTCCAGAACAGCAGTTAACACCTTTTCAAAGTCGGGAATAAAACTGGTTTCCGGGGAAAAACGATAGCTGTCCATCTGTCCAGGTCCGGCGAACAGGAGGACATTGTAGCCCCGTTTCAGGGCAGCCAGGCCACGGGTCAGGAATTCTTCTTCCAGGGTGCCGTCAAATCCGCTGACAATGAGCAGGTTTTTTTCCGTTCTGATGTTTTCCTTTGGCTTAAATAAATATACAGGTAGTTTCTGGTTGGCAAAGGGAATCATGGCGGTAGTGAGATCGTAGGCAAGACAGTCTGCGGCATGGAGAAAACAGTCTCTGGAACTCATTCCGAGCTGCCTGTGTATGGGGTCGATACAGGATGAGTAATACTCGGCGGCCCGGTAGGAGTTGCAGGCCATGAGGAAGAGTTCACCGCTGCTCACCCGATGTCCCTTTGCAAGTCGTTGTTGTGCCTCTTCTTCCTGCTGTCTGGCCAGGCAGGAAAATTCCCGGACCCAGGCGTCGGGGCTTCCGCTTTCAATCTTTGTCGCAAGGTGCAGGCACTGGCCAATGGAGGCCCCTCCCGAAACACAGGAGCCGAGCTGACGAATGAGCTGGAAATCCATCTCCTTATCTTGAAAACCTTGTACTCGAGTGGTGCTGCGGGCCAGTTTCTCCATGGTCGTAGTATTCTCCTTTATTGGTGAAAGAATTGATTAATCTTGTCATCAATAAATATCAGAGTCAAGTCAGAAACAAAGAATAATGGAAAGAGTAAAATGTATGTGGTAGTGTGGTTGTAGTGTAGTTGTGTAGTCCTTTGTTCAACAAATGAGGAAAAATGTTTTCTAAAAAATATTATATATATATCGGATTGTTGCTCGTTGCTTCTTTGTCACAGGGAGGCTGCTCAATTTCCTATTCTCTGGAGAAATCCTCTGACTCAGTTTCCACAAGTCTTGATTCCATCACCTCTATCTCCACGTCATCCACGTCCTCTTCCGGAGGCGAGGAAAGTGAGGAACAAAAGGTTAGCGAGACGGCCACTGTTTATGAAGAAGATATTGCTGCTGTCACAGTTCTCTATGTCAGTCGAGAAAGTAATAATGACGAGTTTCAGCGTAAGGTGGCAAGCATTGCCAAAAATCATGGCATCAGCGACTGGGAGCAGGAAAACAGTACTTTTCAGGCCATGGGTAAGGGCTTGAGACGGGCCGGAGTTGCCGAAGAATCCATTGGCAATCTTCCTTATTTTCGCTCCATTGCAGGCAGTTCAAAATACTCAGAGGTGTTAAAGGGCTACAGGCTGTAGCTCTTACGCCACTGCAGGTTGTCGGGAGTATCCATTTGCTTATGCGATTACCCCTTTATTTGATTCTTTTTCTGTTTTTGGCATTTCCGGTATGGGCGTCTGAGGCAGGAGATGAACAAGGGGCGGTTACTCTTGACTTTCTCTATGTCAATGCCAATGCCGGAGAGGCCGCAGGCGGTCACACGGCCCTGCGTCTGGGCGACTCCATTTTTCATTACCAGTTTTTTCCAGACTCTACCTTTCTTCTTGTCAGGGAGCCCTGGGCGGAATTTCGCTTCCTCTATAACGATCTCCATAATCGTACCATCTCCCTTGCCTCTCTTCCCTTGGATCCTGTAATTTACACAGGGATCAGAAACCATTTCACGGAATTACTTATTGCTCAGCAGCAGTTTTTTGATGCCTATGAAAGTGTGCAGCAAGAAGATAAGCTTGTTCGGGAAATGTTGAAGGGAAGATATGAAATCGCTGTCCCCGGTCTTGGTTTTTTTGCCAAGCAGGAGGGGCGCACCCTTTTTTCTGCAACGTTGAAAGAGCGGATAGAGGCAGAACTGGGAAGGGATTTTTTGCAGCAGGCAGTGGAACAGGCAGATGAAAATCTGCAAAAGGCTTTTAGAGCCGTTAACGCAGGAGAGCGACCGGGGCGAAGTCTTCGAGAGCAGCTTGTGTGGAGGGAGTCTCTTCGTGTTCTTGCAGAAGAATGGGACCTGGATGAAACATCTCTTATTGCTCCCATGGCAGGAGAAGGAGGGTTTGGTCCTCTTGGTGCAGAGTGTTTGCAAGGATTTGGCGAACAGCTGATCCGCTCCATTGCAGAGCTGCTTCAGTCTACGCGTCCGGACAAAGGGGAATCCCTGCTCCTGCAGACGGCAAGATACCTGGTTGTTCAACACTCATTGGCTGCAGGACGGCTCTATACTCTGGATCCTTTCCCATATGATGCTAGAAAGGTCTGGCTTAGTGAGGCAGAGTTGGAAGGAGGAAGGCTGCTCATTCTCCAGGAAGATTTTCTCCGACAGGCTGTTAAACGACGCAGTCTGTTTTTTCAGGAAGAACTTCACCCGGAAATAGCCTATTCCTTTCTGGAGGCCAGTCGGGCACGGGCCTGGGAATTGCTGCAGGCAGGGAATGGACAGCAGGTGGTAAGGATACTATCAAAAGTTACGCTCCCCTCACGAAGGCGGACGGTTTCTCTGGGGGGGCTGCAGATGGAGCGAGCAAATCTGCAGCCCGTCGGTCAGGACCTGGCCGGGGAGCTGAAAATCATGCAGGAGAAGAGTGAAGAACTCTACGGCTATAACCTTTTTCTGCGCAACTGTGCCACCGAGTTGATCCGTTCTCTCAATTCCACCTTTCCCGATGCAGGTTCAGGAGAGGCGGCCCTGGGTGGATGGCTTGAGCCGGATAGCGGGCTGGTTTTTGTTCCTTTTCTGTTTTATGAACAGAGTTACACCACCTTCCCCCTGCAGAATGAACAGACTCTACCGGCAAGACGTTTGCGTAACTTGGAGAAGCTTTACGAGGAGGACAGTGATTTCCTGGTATGGCTCAGAGAGTCGAATACTCTTACAGCCACCTTGTATGAACCCCGTTCCAAAGATACACCCTTTCTTTTCTTCACCGATGACTCTCTCCTGCTGCGTCCGCTTCAGGGTGTCTTGAATGTTGGCTATGCCGCCCTGCACGGAGCAGCAGGCCTCCTTACTTTTCCCTTTGATGGCGGTGATAAATTTCATCAGGCTGCACGCGGTATCTTCTACAGTCTGCCGGAGTTGGCATTTGGCAACATCAGGAAGGGGAGTTATTCAACGGCAGAACCGGAGCGCATTCAATAGGGAAAAGCTTTTCGTGGATCGAGGTTTAATCGTCTGTTTCTACTAAACACTTAAAAGGTGACTTCTTTATGAGGGGATCGCCACGTATCCCTTTGCTATCATACATCTTGTGTAATCAGATCTCAACGTATGGAAGTGTAAAGAAGCTTCAGTAACGATATATTTTCCCTTGCGAAGCTGGCAGTGACGAACCTTGATTCTTTTCCTATAGCTTTTGCCCCAGGCTCTAAGCTTTTTGTTGCCCTCCAAAAGATTACCTGTGCAGACGAGTAACGTCTTATTTGCAGCCTGACCAATATATCGCGGCAACAGGTTGTTTTGGGCCTTTTGGTGTAAAAAATATTGATTTTCCCAGGATAGGTGGATTCCGCCTATCCTGGAAACGGCATAGTGAAAATAATCCAGAAATTAAAGAATCCTTGCTTTTTGAAACAACAGTTGGTACCGATTAACCTATTGAAATGTAAGGTTTTCGACAGGAAGCCGCTATGGGAAACAACAATTTAATGGAGCGCCTGATAATACAGGTGCTTTCCAGCAAGTGCGGAACGATTAAAGGCCAAAACCGGAATTTTTCCGGGAAATGCGTACGAGGCCTATATAATGTTAGGGATCGTAATGAAAATATTATACATTCTAATAACACTATTAATATTTAGTACGAATCTTCTTGCTAATGATCAAACAGAAATATCCGGATATTATACAAATAAAATAATAGCCAATGATATGGCACCTACTTTAGAAGCAGGTGAACTAATTTCCTCCAATCCATCCTACTATGACGAAAATCCAATTTTAAGAAACGATATAATTCTTTTTCAAAGTCCGAAAGAAGACGGAAAGTTATGGATTAAAAGAGTAATAGGCCTTCCAGGTGAAACGGTTACTGTTAAATTTGGGAAAATATATATTAACTCTGAAGAATTACTTGAAAAATATGTAAATGATGAGAAGAATCAAAAGGTTTCGCTAAAAATGAATAAAACCTTAGTGCTTAGGGAAAACCAATATTATGTGCTCGGTGATAATCGTGACAATAGTTACGACAGTAGGTTTTTGGGGCCAATAAATAAAGAATTAATAAAAGCAAAAGCAATTCGTATTTATTTCTCTTCAAATATAACTCGTATTGGAAAAATTGAATAAAATCCCCTAACAAGCATATCAAGCTGACCCGCGGGCACGTGCGATCTTTGGAATAATGCCAAGAAATTGCTCCTCTCCAAGTCGAATGGTAGTGCCAAGGCGGGCAGCTTATATAAACGAGCAAGTAGAGACAAACAAATGGAAACTCAAATAAAAGAAACAAATAACTTTATTAGAACACTGATTTCAGTATTTTGCCTAATTCTTACATCCATAAAAAGCATAAAAGGGGTCAAGTCTGCCTTTGACCTTTGTTGTGATATTGTGGTATAGTAAAAACATGTCTCGTCCATTACGCATAGAATATCCTGGTGCCTGGTATCATGTTATGAATCGAGGTCGGCGTCGAGAGAAGATCTTTACCACTTCCAAAGACTATGAACTTTTCATCACCGTACTGAAGGAAACTGCTGAGCTATTTAATCTCAAGGTTTCTGCCTACTGCCTCATGTCCAATCATTATCATCTGTTAATCCATACTCCGGATGGCAACCTCTCCAGATGCATGCGTCACGTCAACGGTGTCTACACCCAGCGCTTCAATCGAGCGAACAAAAAAGATGGCCAGTTGTTTCGTGGACGATTCAAGGCAGTGGTGGTGGATAATGACAGTTACCTGCTTGAGGTGCTCCGTTATATCCATAACAATCCTGTCCGGGCAGGTATTGTGAAAAATGTAAATGATTTTACTTGGAGCAGCCATAGCGGATACTGTTCCAAGGCCAAAAAGTGGGATTGGTTATATAAGGAATTCTTGTTGTCTATGTTTTCTGAAAAGATCACTCCGGCCATGAGGGCTTACGTTGAGTTTATGCAGGAGCCTGAGCTGGAGGAGATAGAATCATTCTATGCAAAGAAGAATTTGCCTTCTGTGCTCGGTGATGATTCTTTCAAAGATTGGATAAGGGAAAAATTTCATGATCTTCGATTTAAAAAGGAGATCCCGACATCGAAAGAGCTTGCACTGAGCAGTACAACGGTCAGAAGTTTGGTAGCTAAGGCCTTTAACGTTGAAGATGTTGCACTTATGGTTTCCAAACGCGGCAGAGAAAATCTTCCACGGGATGTCGCCATTTACCTGCAAAGAATATATTGCGGTCAAACGCTTGCTGAACTGGGACAGGACTACGGCATTTCGAGTTACAGTAGCGTAAGTAGTTCATTTGAGAGGATAAAGTCAAGGTTGTTAACGGATCGTAGATTGAAAGAAAAGGTGTCTGAGGTTGAGAAAAAACTCAACAAAGGTCAAAGGCAGACTTGA